>CAZDEX010000111.1:0-4697 GCA_964504405.1 uncultured Gaiellales bacterium
TCCCGGCTAGCGCTACTACGGCGGCTGCGTGGTCGTCTTCGAGATCGAGGAGCTGGCGCGTGGGCGTGCCAAGGAGCTCTTCGGAGCCGACCACGCGAACGTACAACCACACGCGGGGGCGCAGGCGAACATGGCGGCGTACTTCGCCGTGCTCAGTCCCGGCGACCGCGTGCTCGGCCTCTCGCTCGACCACGGCGGTCACCTGACACACGGGCTGAAGGTCAACTTCTCGGGGAAGCTCTACGAGTTCCACAGCTACGGCGTGTCGCGCGAGACGATGATGGTCGACTACGACGAGGTGCTCGCGCGCGCAAAGCAAGTCCAGCCGAAGCTGATCGTCTGCGGCGGCTCTGCGTACCCGCGTACCGTCGAAGCCGACAAGTTCCGCGAGATCGCGGACGAAGTCGGCGCGATGCTGATGTGCGACATGGCGCACTTCTCCGGCCTCGTCGCCGCCGGACTGCACCCGAACCCGGTGCCCCACTGCGACTTCGTCACGTCGACCAGCCACAAGACGCTCGCCGGCCCGCGCGCGGGGTTCGTGCTGTGCCGCGAGGAGCACGCCTCGAAGCTCGACCGCGCCGTGTTCCCGGGCATGCAGGGCGGGCCGCTGATGCACGTGATCGCCGCGAAGGCCGCGTGCTTCCGGATCGCGATGACCGACGCCTTCAAGGACTACCAGCGCCGGGTGCGCGCAAACGCCGACGCGCTCGCCGACGGGCTCGTCTCCGGCGGGCACGAGGTGCTGACCGGCGGCACCGACACCCACCTCGTGCAGCTCGACCTGCGCAACACAGAATGGACGGGGCTCGCTGCTCAGGAGCGCCTCGAGGAGTGCAAGCTGACCGCGAACCGCAACACCGTGCCGTTCGACGAGCGGCCGCCCATGGTCGCGTCGGGTGTGCGCCTCGGCACGCCGGCGGCGACGATGCGCGGCTTCGACGACGACGACTTCCGCGAGGTTGCATCGATCATCGTGGATGCGCTCGACGCGGACGCCGACGTCGACGTGCTACGCGGCCGTGCGCTCAAGCTGTGCGAGGAGAACCCGCTTTACCCGGGCTTCCGCGGTTACACGACGTACGAAGCGTGAGCGTCACCGAGGTCAAGCACCCGCTGGTGCAGCACAAGCTGTCGTACCTGCGGGACAAGGACACGCCCACGGTCCACTTCCGCAAGCTCGTCGAAGAAGTCACCCTGCTTCTCACCTACGAGGCGACGAAGGACCTGCCCACGGAAGAGGTCGACATCGAGACCCCGCTCGAGGTCGCGCCGATGCCGCGCATCTCCGGCAAGAAGGTCGCCGTCTGCCCGATCCTGCGCGCGGGCCTCGGCATGCTCGACGGCGTGTTGACGCTGATCTCCGGCGCGCGCGTCGGGTTCATCGGGCTGTATCGCAACGAGGAGACACTGCAGCCCGTCGAGTACTACGTGAAGCTCCCGCAGGACGTTGCGGAGCGCGACGTGATCCTGCTCGATCCGATGCTCGCCACCGGCAACTCGACGGCGCACGCGGTGCAGCTCGTGAAGGACGCGGGCGCGACGAGCGTGCGGCTGATCGCGATCATCGCGGCGCCCGAGGGGATCGCGAACATCGAGGAGAACCATCCCGACGTGCAGATCGTCGTCGCCGCGATCGACCGGGGGCTGAACGAGAAGGGCTACATCGTCCCGGGGCTCGGCGACGCGGGAGACCGCCTGTACGGCACGAAGTAACCTGCAGCGATGGTCTGGAATGAGCTGATAGACCACTTGCAGGTGCTGTACGGCGCCGCCGCGGCGCTGCTGATCGTGCTGGTGCTGACGCCGGCGGTCGGCCGAAGCGCGCGGTATCTCCGCCTGATCGAGCGCCCGCAGGAGGGGGAGCGCCAACGGCCGACGATCCCGCGGCTCGGCGGGCTCGCGCTGTTCCTCGGCATCCTCGTTCCGTCGCTCGCGTTCCTGCCCCTCGGTGGCGAGCTGCGCGGAGTCGTGCTCGGCATGGCCGTTGCGACGACGGTCGGCGCGATCGACGACTTCCGCCATCTCAACTGGTGGCAGAAGCTCGGCGGGCAGGTGCTCGCCGCCTCGATCCCGGTCGGCTTCGGCATCTACCTGCACACGTTCACGTTCCCGTTCGTCGGGAGGCAGGTCGTGCCGTCGTGGCTCGGCATCTCGGCGACCGTGCTCGGGATCGTCGCCGTGATGAACATGGTCAACTTCCTCGACGGCCTCGACGGCCTCGCCGCGGGCGTCTGCGCGATCTCCGGCTTCACGTTCGCGATCATCGAGCTGTCGCTCGCCCGCATCGACGCCGCCGTGCTCGCCGCCATCGTGTTCGGCGCGTGCCTCGGCTTCCTCCGCCACAACTTCTATCCGGCGCGCATCTTCATGGGCGACTCCGGCGCCTTGCTGCTGGGATTCACGCTCGCGACGGTCTCCGTTCAGGGGCTGTTGAAGACGGCGGCCTTGGCGACGCTCGTCCTGCCGCTGCTCGTGCTCGCGGTTCCCGTGCTCGACACGTCGTTCGTCGTCGCGAAGCGCTTGCGCAGCGGGCAGCCGATCTACGTCGCCGACGCACGGCACCTGCATCACCGCTTCATGCGCGTCGGCTTCTCGCAGCGGCGCGCCGTCGTCTACCTCTGGGCGTGGTGCGGGATGCTTGCGCTCGCCGCCCTGGCGACGCGCTTTGCGCCGCCGCACCATCACGGGCGCTGGTCGTTGGTGAACGTGGCGATCGACGCCGTTACCGGCGTGGCCGCGCTCGCGTTCTCGCTCTACGTCGTCTACGTGCTCGAGATCATCAAGCTCGACGCGCCGCGGTCACGCCGCCGCAACGCGGCGCGCAACGCAGCCTGAGCGGCGATCCAGCCCGGCGCGCCGCTGACGCCGCCGCCGGGATGAGCCGACATCGAGCCGAGGTAGACGCCATCCGCGAGCTTGGGCCGCCCGAGCCGCGGGCGCAGCACCACCTGGCGCCGCGCGGTCCCGCCGTTGATCCGCCCGGGCGCCAGATGCTGGATGTGGCGGCCGCGAACGAGCGCGCGGAAGCCGGGCGCGTGACGTTCGACCTCCGCCTCGATCGCGTCGGCGTCCGGCACGACGTGCGAGTACGCCCACGCCGTCTCCTTGCCCGCCGGCGCGCGCGTCGGGTCCGCCAGCGCGTACTGCCCGAAGAGGACGAACGACGACGCGTCGCCGAGGTGCACGACCGGCGACCGGCGCGCGTCGGGGACCGTCCACGGGATCGGCCCGTCGAGCGTCCAGTCCACCTTCACCGTCGCGGGATCGGGGCGGATGCCGAACGACGTGCCGAGGATGCGCTCGACCTGCCAGATGTCGACCGCCGCGATCACGGCGCGGCCGGCGCGGGGGAGACGGTCGGTGCGCTCGCCGAAGCGAAACTCGACGCCGCGCGCGACGGCGCGCTCGGCGAGTGCGGCGCTCAGGCGGCCCGCGCCGCCTTCGATGCACGGGTATCCGTGACGCTGGCCGAACGCGGTCAGCATCAGGCCGAACACACGACCCGCGACCGACTCGGGCGGGATGTCGCTGTGGAGCGTGTTGCCGAGGACGATCCGCCGGCGCAGGTCCGTGTCGATGCGGACGCGTCGGAGCCGCGGCACGAGCTCGAGTCCGGCGCGCACCTGCGGGAACGGCGTCGTCATCCCGCGGAGCACGGCGGGCTCGATGCGCTCCCAGAGATCGGCGAGCTCGCGCCACGGCTCCTCGCGTGAGATGACCGCGCAGGACCCGTCGAGCGCCGGGTGCGCGAGCACGAGCGGCCCGTGGCGAAAGGGCAGGTCGAGCCCGAGTGCACGGAAGACGGGTGTGGCGGCGGCGAGCGGGAAGAACGCGCTGAAGCGGTCGTGCACGAAGCCCGGCTCGATCAGCTCTCCCGAGCGCACCGCGCCGCCCGGCTCGTCCTCCGCCTCGACGACGAGCACCGACCAGCCCGCGTCGGCGAGGACGTTCGCTGCGACGAGGCCGTTGTGGCCCGCTCCGATCACGACGGCGTCGTGCACGTCGCTGTCCTTTCCCGAATGGTTTGGACAAAACATGGACGGGTAGTGGCACCCCGTGGCCGAGAGCTCCGTCGAGATCGCCGTCCCGCGCCCCCGCGTCTTCGAGATCCTCGCGGACCCGGACGGCTATGCCGAGTGGGTGGTCGGTGCAGACCGGATCCGCGCGGCGGACGACGAGTGGCCGGCGCCGACGAAGCGGCTGTACCACTCGACGGGCGTCGGGCCGCTGCACGTCGACGACTCGACCGAGGTGCTGGAGTGTGAGCCGCCCGAGCGCCTCGTCCTGCTCGCACACCTCGGCCCGCTCGGGACGTTCCACGTCGCGCTCGTGCTGGCCGATCTGGGTGGCGCGACCGAGGTGACGATGCGCGAGGAGCCCGTCGAGGGCCTGTCGCGCCTCGCGGGCCCGGTCGGCGACGCCGTCGGGAGCGTCCGGAACGCGCTCTCGCTGCGCAAGCTGAAGGAGATCGCGGAGCGATGATCGCGCTCACCGGCGCGACGGGGTTCGTCGGGCGCGCGCTCCTCCCGGCGCTGCGCGCGAAGGGGCACGACGTGCGCAGCCTCTCGCGCAGGCCGGGCGCGGGCGCCGTTCAGGCGGACGTGCTCGACCGCGACTCGCTCGACCGCGCCCTCGAGGATGTCGACGCCGCGTACTACCTCGTGCATGCGCTCGGCGACTCCGACCACTTCGCC
>CAZDEX010000111.1:4797-6868 GCA_964504405.1 uncultured Gaiellales bacterium
CTGTACCTCGTCGAGGCGCTCGAGGTGCCGCCGGGGGTGTACGAGATCGGGGGCGCCGACGTGCTCACCTACCGGGACCTCCTTTCCGCCTACGCAGACGAGCTCGGGGCCGGCCGCGTCCACCTGCGGCTGCCCGGCCTCCGCGTCCCGGTGCCGGAGCCCGTCGCGCGCCTCCTGCCGGAGCGTGCGCGCGCCGCGCTGAAGCTGATCGAGAGCCTCGGCGCCGACTCGATCGTGCGGGAGCCGCCCGGCGGCGTCTTCACGGTCGAGCCGCGCGGCGTCCGCGACGCGATCCGCGCGGCTGCGTAGTCACAAACGCCACCTTGTCCCCGCTTCGCTAGGGGAATTCCGGTGTCACAAGCACTGGTATGCTCCGGACCGGTGCAGCCCGAGCGGTCGACGTTCTCCCTCGCCGGCGCCGGCAGTGTGCTCATCGGGTTCACGGCAGCCTGTATCGCCGTGGGCACGTTGATCGGCTGGGCGATCGGGAACCTCGGCTATGGGCTCGCCTTCGGCGCAGTCGTCGGCATCCCCGTCGGCGTCGCCGCCACCGTGATCAAGTACCGCAACGTCTGATGCCTGCCTGGACTGACCCACGCACCGCACCGCCCACCTTCCTGCCCGCGATCGCGGGTGCGGTCGTCGTGCTGATCGCGCTGCCGATCTTCCTGATCGCGGGCTGGCGGGTCGAAGGGTGGGCGCTCGGCGCCGTCCTCTGGTTCGGGAGCGAGGCGTTCGGCGCGGTACTGACGCGCCTCCGTAGCCGCACGGGTAACCTCGCCGCCGCAGGCGTGGCAGCTTTCGGAATGCTTTTTCGCGCGATAGCCGTGATGGTGGTCATCTTCGCCGTCGCAGTGTCCGACAAATGGCTCGGGCTGGCCGCCGCGTTGACGTATGCAGCCGGGTACTCCGCGACGTTCGGGCTCTCCCTGATCGCGTACTTCACGGGCCCGCGGGCAGGAGCCCACGCATGAGACGCACGCTCGTGGCGCTCGGCACGCTTGCGCTGCTCCTCCCGGCGAACGCGTTCGCGCGCGGCGAGTTCGACCCGACGCACGAATTCGAGCAGAAGCCGTGGATCCCGATCCACCTCGGCCCGCTCGACCTCTCGGTCACGAAGGCCGTCGTCTACCTGATGCTCGGCACGCTGCTGACGATCGCCTTCGGCCTCTTCTTCATGCGCTCGAAGCACGCGCGCATGCCCGGCCGCCGCGAGACCGTCGGCGAGCTCGTCTACGACGTCGCGCAGACGCAGGTCGCGGAGCAGGGGCTCCCGCACAAGGCGATCGGCCGCTGGTTCCCCTATGTCGCGACGCTGATGCTCTTCATCTTCATGGTCAACTTCCTCGGCTTCATCCCGCTGCCGTTGACCGGCGAGCGCTGGCACGGCATCCCGACGTGGGGCATCTACGCCGCGACGAGCTCGATCTCCGTGACGCTCGCGCTCGCGCTGCTCACGTTCGTCTTCACGCACATCGAGGGCGTTCGCTGGAACGGGCCGGTGCGCTACTTCAAGAGCTGGATCCCGGAAGCGCCGCCGGCGCTGCTCGGCCTGATCGTGCCGCTCGAGATCCTCGGCCAGTTCATGCGCCTGATCTCGCTGAGCGTCCGCTTGTTCGCGAACATGCTCGCGGGGCACATCCTGATCCTCACCTTCATCGGCCTGATCTTCATCCTGCAGTCGCTCGTCCTGGCCGTCTTCGTCGTTCCCGTGGCGGCCGTCTTCTACATGTTCGAGGTCGTGATCGTGATCGGCATCCAGGCGTTCATCTTCGCTGCACTGTCCGCCATCTACATCGGCTCGGCGATCGAGCCGGAGCACTAGGAGGAAACGAAATGATCGGCACCATCCTCGCCGCCACGAGCGGTGACGTCACGAAGGCCGGCAAGGCGATCGGCCTTGCGCTCGGCGTCGGCCTCGGCGCGCTCGGCGCCGGCGTCGGCATCGGCAACATCTTCGGCTCGATGATCCAGTCGGTCGCCCGGCAGCCCGAGCTGCGCGGCGAGCTGCAGGGCATCCAGTGGCTCGGCTTCGCCCTCACCGAGGCGGTCGTGTTCTACGGCCTGCTCG
>CAZDEX010000112.1:0-6778 GCA_964504405.1 uncultured Gaiellales bacterium
GGAAGATGTTCCGCCGGCTCGGCCCGGTGTACTGGCTCGAGATCTTCTCGCACCGCCTCGTGCGCTACGGCTCCGGGATCCTGCACGTCGTCCTCCTCGCGACGTCCGTTGCGCTCGTCGCACGCGGCTGGTTCTACGACCTCATGCTCGCGGCGCAGCTGCTGCTGCTCCTCGCCGCGGCAGGGGGCGCGGCAATCGCGCGCTACTACGTGCTCGTGTCGTGGGCGACGCTCGTTGCGCTCCTCAACTACCTCCGCCGCGGCGTTCCGGCGAACTGGGAGCCGATCCGTGAATAGGGCGCTCGACGTCGCGATTGCCGGCACGGGCCTCGTCGTCGCGAGCCCGGTGCTCGCACTGTCTGCGCTCGCCGTGAAGCTCGAAGACGGCGGGCCGGTGCTCTACAAGCAGGTCCGCGTCGGCAAGGACGGCGCCGACTTCGAGTTGCTCAAGCTACGCACGATGATCGTCGGCGCCGAGAAGCAGGGCGCGGGCTACGCGGTCGACAAGGGCGACTCGCGCATCACGAAGGTCGGGCGCGTGCTCCGGCGGCTCAGCTTCGACGAGCTGCCGCAGCTGTGGAACGTCGTGCGCGGCGACATGTCGGTCATCGGTCCCCGGCCGACGCTTCGCTACCAGGTGGAGAAGTACGACGAGCGGCAGCTGCACCGTCTCGGCGTGAAGCCGGGCATCACCGGGTGGGCGCAGATCCACGGCCGCGCGACGCTGCCGTGGGCGGACCGCATCGAGCTCGACCTCTGGTACGTCACGCATCGCGACTGGAAGACGGACTTGCTGATCCTGCTGCGCACGCCACTCGCGCTCTTCGGCGGCACGTACAAGGGGCAGACCGGAGGCTGGAAGGCCTAGGTCTCCCGGGCGTCAGGCGTCGAGCATGTCGCGCAGGAAGACCTCTAGGCCTTCCCGCGGCGCCCACCCGAGCTCTTGCTTGATGCGGGTCGGGTCGGCTGCGATCGCGCGCGGGTCCGCGGGGCGGACGAACGCGGCGTCGACCGCGACTGCCGTCTCGCCCCAGTCGGAATAACCGGCGCGCCAGGCGAGCGGGTCGCTTCCCTCGAGATCCCATTCGAGCTGACGTCCCGTCAGCGCGTACGCGGTGTCGATCAGTTCCCACACCGCGTGCAAGCGCCCTGTGCCGAGCACGTAGTCGCGGTACTCGCGCGCCTCGTCCGGAACCTTCCGCACGTCGGTCTGGCGGAGGATCAGCTGCATCCCCTCGACGTAGTCGGGCGCGTAGCCCCAATCGCGCTGTGCCTTCAGGTTGCCCACGCGCAGCACGTCCGGCGCACCGGCGCGCAGATGGTCGACGACCTTGCGCGTCAGGAAGCGCTCGCCGCGGCGGTGTGATTCGTGGTTGAAGAGGATCCCGCACGCGATGCGCACGCCGTACGACTCGCGGTAGCTGCGGCAGAGCATGTGCGCGGCGGCCTTCGCCGCGGCGTATGGGCTCTGCGGGTTGAGCGCCGATTCTTCGTCGTGCACGATCTCGCCGCCGGGCGTCGACCCGAACATCTCGCCCGACGAGGCCTGGTAGACGCGCGTCTCGGGGCTCGTGGTGCGGACGGCATCGAGCAGGTGCACGACGACGTGCGCGTTCGTCTCCCAGGTGCGCCGCGGATCGGAGAACGAGCTCTGGACGCTGCTCTCCCCCGCGAGGTTGTAAAGCTCGTCTGGCTGGAGCTCGGCGACGAGTTCCGCCAGGCGCGCCGGATCGGCGAGATCGGCGCGGACGGCCGTCAAGCCCGCGCGGCCTCTGAACAGTGCGGCCGCGGCGTCCGGATCGCGGACGGCGGCGACCACCGTCCAGCCGTCGTCGAGCAGGCGCTGGACGAGGAAGTATCCGTCCTGGCCCGTCGCGCCCGTCACGAGGGCCGTCTTCGCCACGCGGCGAGCCTAACAGCGCCTTCACGTGCCCCCGCTACCCTCCTCTGGTCGTGACGGCGGTTCTCTTCACGTGCGCAGGCCAGCGCGTCGACATCGTCACCGCGTTCGGCGAGGCCGGCGCGACGACGATCGCGACCGACGTCGACCGGCTCGCGCCCGCGCTCTACCACGCCGACCGGCACGCGCTCGTGCCGCGCGTCGACGACCCGTTCTACGTCGAGACGCTCCGCAACCTCGTCGAGCTGCACGAGGTGCGGCTGATCGTGCCGCTGACCGACCTCGACCACCTCGTGCTCGCACACGCACGCGACGACCTCGGCGGCGCGCTCGTGCTGGTTCCCGGCCCCGAGACGATCGAGCGCTGCTCCGACAAGTATCTCGCGCACGTCTTCTTCGAGGAGCAGGGCATCGGCACGCCCCGGACCTGGCTTCCGACCGAGGTGCCGGACGACATCCGCTTCCCCGTCCTCGTGAAGGCTCGGCGCGGCTTCGGCTCGCGCCACATCTACCGGGCCGACAACGCGAGCGAGCTCGACTTCTTCCTCCGCTACACGAAGGCCGACTCGATGGTGCAGGCGCTCTGCCACGGCGAGGAGTTCTCGATCGACGTCTTCTGCGATCTCGAGGGGCGCTGCCTCGCCGGCGTTCCGCGCACGATGATCGAGTCGAAGGGCGGCGAGTCGATCAAGGGCATGACCATCAAGGATCCCGTGCTCCTCGACTTCGCCCGGACGGTGTCCGAGGCGCTGCGCATCATCGGTCCTGCGAACGTCCAGTGCTTCCGAGAGTCAGACGGCAAGCTGCAGGTGACCGACGTCAACCCACGGTTCGGCGGCGGCTTCCCCTTGCCGACCGCGGCCGGCTCCCGTTACCCGGAGCTCGCGCTCGCCCTCGCGAACGGCGAACAGCCGACACCGCGCCTCGGCGATTTCCGCGAAGGCGTCGTGATGACGCGCTTCTTCTCGCAGGTCATCCTCGAGGAGCGCAACGGCCAGTTCGCCCCGGTGCGGGCGGAGGCGGTGCCCGGGGAGGCGTGAGGAGGCTCGCACTGCTCCTCGTCGGAGCGGGGCTGCTCACCGGCTGTGGCTCGCGGCACGTGGCGGCGACGACGACCGTCCCGCAGGCGCCCGCGGTCCGGCACCAGGCGGCCCCTCGCGGCGTCCCCCTGCAGGCCGTCCAGGTGACGGTCGTCGACGGAGACACCAACGCGCGGGTGCGCGGCGCTCGCGTGACGATCGGCAACCGCTCGGCTCGCAGTGACAGCCGCGGCGTCGCGCGCGTGCCGCTGCTTCGTCATGCCGCGCTCGTCACCGTCGCGGCGAAGCCCGGCTACGACGCGCAGGCCCTGCGCCTGCCGTTCCGGACGCACCCCATGTCGACGATCCGCATCTTCCGACGCTCGCTGCAGTGGACGCTGTACGGCGGCGACGCGCAGCGCACGCAGTCGCAACCTGCCCTGCACGTCAGGCCGCCGTTTCGCGTCGTCTGGTCGCAAGGGCTCGACACGCTGATCGAGTTCCCCGCGGTCGTCCAGGACGGCGTGGCCTACATCGCGAACGCGTGGGGAACGGTTCGCGCGCTCGACATGCGCGACGGGACGATCATCTGGACCCACACGACGCCGAACGGGAAGATGGCTTCGTCACCGGCCGTGTGGGGCGACGAGCTGATCGTGCACGGCATGGACGGCCACGTCTGGGTGCTCCGCCGCTCGAACGGCCGTCTGCTCTGGCACTACACGACCGGCTCGCCCATCGAGTCGTCGCCCGTCGTGGTCGACGGCGCCGACGTCTTCGGCACGTGGAGCGGGACGGTCACCGCCCTCGATCTGCGCACGCACAACGTGCGCTGGCGCCGCTACGACGGCTGCAAGATCACCTCGTCCGCGGCGCTCGCCGGCGGGACGATCTACATCGGCGACTACTGCGGCCGGCTCCTCGCGCTGCGGGCGCGCACGGGCGCGTTGCGCTGGTCGGGCGCCGTCAACGGCCGCATCTACGGCACGCCCGCCGTCGCCGCGGGCCGCGTGTTCGTGCCCAGTTCCGACGGCGGATCGATGTCGGCGTTCACGACGGACGGCGGGTACCTGTGGCGGCGGAGCTTCGGCTCGTACGTGTACTCGTCCCCGGCCGTCGCCGACGGCCGCGTGTTCTTCGGCGCGTACAACGGCGTCTTCTACGCTCTGCGCGCCTCGGACGGCGCGACGCTGTGGGCGCACGGGACGGGCGGGCCAATCTCCGGTGCTGCCACGGTTGTCGGCGGCGTCGCCTACGCGGGCTCGTTCGCGCATCGCATCCTCGGTGTCGATGTGTCGAGCGGCCGCGTCGTCCTCGACTTCCCGCACGGCGAGTATGTGCCGGTCTCGGGCTCGGGTGAGCGCCTGCTCCTGCACGGCTACTCCCGGATCTACGCGGTCGTGCGCAGGTGAGGAAGTGGCTGCTCGCGGGGCTCGCGGTCGTCCTGCTCGCGCTCGTCGGAGCCGGTGTCGCCTACTACCTGCACGTCGAGCAGCAGGCGCGCGACATCAAGGGGTCGTCGACCGTCGAGTTCGTGACGACCGAGGCTGCGCCGCCCGCGCCGAAGGAGCCCGGCATCGCCTGGGCGACGTACGGCTTCGACCGCGAACGGCAGCGCTTCGCGTCGAACATCTCGCTCGCCCCGCCGTATCGCCGCGTCTGGACATTCCGTGCGCAGAGCCTCGTCGAGTTCCCGCCGGTCGTCGGCTACGGGCGGCTCTTCTTCGCCAACAACGCCGGCGTCATGTTCGCGATCGGCGCGAAGAACGGGAAGCGAGCCTGGAACTACGAGTCGAACCGCTGCGTCGCCGCGTCGCCGGCGCTCGACAGCCACGTCGTCTTCATGACGTTCATGAACGCGCCCCCATGCAACCGTCAGCCGAGCCCGCAGCTGACCGGGGAGGCGATCGCGTTCGCCGTCGGGACGGGCCGCATCATCTGGCGCCAGACGATCGGGCCGTCGGAATCGTCCCCGGTCGTCGTCGGTGGGACGGTCTTCCTCGGCGACTGGAACGGGCGTGTGTGGGCGCTGCGCCGACTCACCGGCAAGCCGCGCTGGGTGACCAAGCTGCGCGCGCAGGTGAAGAGCGGCGTGGCGATCTCGGGCAACCGTCTCTACGTCGGGGACTACTCGGGGCACCTCTACGCGCTCAACGCCACGACGGGCAAGATCGTGTGGGACGCGAAGGTCCAGCCGCGTCTCGGCAGCACCGGGAACTTCTATGCGACTCCGGCGCTTGCGTACGGCCGCGTCTACATCGGCGCGACGGACGGGAAGATGTACTCCTTCGGCGCGACGAGCGGCAACCTTCGCTGGTCGCAGTCGACGGGCGGCTACGTGTACTCGTCGGCAGCGGTGTGGCGTGACCGCGTCTATGCCGGTTCGTACTCGAAGACCTTCTTCTGCTTCGACGCGGCGACCGGGAAGGTGCTCTGGAAGTTCAAGGCGAACGGTCCGATCTCGGGCTCTCCGACGGTGATCGCGGGCCGTGTCTATTTCGCCACGCTCCAGCGGCGGACGTACGCGCTCGATGCGGTGACCGGCGGCCAGCTCTGGACCTACCCGGACGGCAAGTACACGCCGGTCGTCGCCGACGCGAATCGCCTGTTCCTCGTCGGCTACGCGCGCATCTACGGGCTCGACGAGAAGCGCGCGAAGCCGAAGGCGCAGCAGCTCGTCTCCGTAGCTGCGCTTCGGCGCGCGCTCGACGGCTCGCACGCGGCGTTCGCGCATCGCTATGCGACGGTCGCCCAGGCATCCAGGGAGCAGGGCGTACAGGTGTGCAACGTCGTGCTGCGCAAACGACCGACCGGCACGGCGGAAGGGTTCTGGGCCGCGGTCGCCTCCGTCGAGAAAGCCTGTCGAGGCTAGGCTCACGCGATGCGCTACGTCGTGACCGGAGCCGCCGGGTTCATCGGCTCCCACCTCACCCGGTCGCTCCTCGAGAGCGGCCACGAGGTCGTCGCGCTCGACTGCTTCACGGACTACTACGACGTCTCGCTGAAGGAGGAAAACGCAGAGGGCCTTGGCGTTCAGCGGGTCGACCTCGCAGAGGCCGCGCTCGACTTCACCGGTCTCGACGGCGTCTTCCACCTGGCCGGACAGCCGGGCGCGCGCAGCTTCGGCGATGTCTTCCCGACCTACCTGCGGCGGAACCTGCTCGCGACGCAGCGGGTCTTCGAAGCCGCGGTGGCGGCCGACGCGACCGTCGTCTGGGCGAGCTCCAGCTCGGTCTACGGCGACGCCGAGCGGTATCCGACCCCCGAGGACGTCGAGCCGCGCCCCAACAACCCCTACGGCGTCACGAAGCTCGGATGTGAGCACCTCCAGCACACGTACGCGCGCGCCTTCGGGCTCCGCGCCGTCGGTCTCCGCTACTTCACCGTCTACGGTCCGCGCCAGCGGCCAGACATGGCGTTCACGCGCATCGTGAACGCGCTTGCGAATGACGACGAGTTCGAGCTGTACGGCAACACGTCGCGCTCGTTCACGTACGTCGCCGACGTCGTCGACGCCACGATCCGCGCGCTGCACGCTGCGCCGGGCATCTACAACGTCGGTGGGGGCGACGAGGCGACGATGTCCGAGGCGATCGCCATGCTCGAGGAGATCGCGGGCCGTTCTCTCCGCCTCTCCCATGGGCCGCCGCAGACCGGCGACATGCAGCGCACGAAGGCCGACACGAGCCGGATCGAGCGTGAGCTCGGCTGGGCGGCGACCACGCCGCTGCGTGACGGGTTGGCCGACCACTGGGCGTGGGCGTCCGGTAGGGTCACGACCCGATGAGCGCAGACCTGAAGGCGGAGCGCGAGGTCGACCTCGCGCGCTGGCGGCGTGCGCTGGTCGCGCTCTGGTGGCT
>CAZDEX010000113.1:0-6687 GCA_964504405.1 uncultured Gaiellales bacterium
CCCACGCGGTACATCGGGTGCAGCGACGCGAACGGGTCCTGGAAGACCATCGCGATGTCCTTGCCGCGGATCTTCCGCAGCTCGTCGGGAGGCAGCGTCAGCAGGTCGCGTCCCTCGAACTCGACGTGGCCGCTGATCGCCGTGCGCGAGCGGTTGAGGAGGCCCATGATCGCGAGGTTCGAGACGCTCTTCCCGGACCCCGACTCGCCGACGACGCCGAGCGTCTCGCCGCGCGAAAGGGTGAACGACACCTCTGACACGGCCTGTACGACGCCGTCCGATGTCGGGAAGCGCACCGTCAGGTCGCGCACTTCGAGCAGCTTGCGGTCGTTCATGCGTACCGGACGCGTGGATCGATGAACGCGTACAGGATGTCGACCACGAGGTTCGCGAGCGCGACCGCGACCGACGCGATCAGCACGACGCCGAGCACCACGGGAAGGTCCTGCTGCAGGGCCTCGTTGATCGCGAGGTAGCCGAGCCCCTGGATGTTGAACACGCTCTCGGTGATCACCGCGCCTCCGACGAGCAGCGCCATGTCGAGGCCGAACATCGTGACGATCGGCGTCAGTGACGCGCGCAGGCCGTGCTTGAAGATCACGCGGCGCTCGGAGAGCCCTTTCGCGCGCGCGGTTCGGATGTAGTCCTCGCCGAGCGTCTCGAGCAGGTTGTTGCGCGTCATCCGCGCATAGAACGCCGCGTAGAGCAGGGCGAGGACGCACCAGGGCAGGATCATGTGCGAGATGAAGCCGGTCGGGCTGTCGACCGGCGACACGTAGCCGGTGCCTGCCGTCCAGCCGAGCTGGCTCCAGAAGATGTAGAGCGAGATCAGCCCGAGCCAGAACACGGGCGTCGAGATGCCGAAGAGCGCGAAGCCCATCGCGAACCGGTCGGCGAGCGACCGGCGCTTCACCGCCGAGAGCACGCCGATCGCCACGCCGGCGACGAGCCAGAGGATCGCGGCGCCTGCGATCAGGAGCAGCGTGCGCGGCGCGCGTGCGAAGACGAGGGCCTTGACGGAGCTCCCGCTCGCGTAGGTGAAGCCGAGGCCGGGCCAGCCGTACTGGTCGCCCGTGAAGAAGTGCCACGAGAACTTGACGAACTGCACGTACCACGCCTGGTCGAGGCCGAGGCGGTGGCGGATCAGCGCGAGCTCCTGCGGCTGCGGGTTCTTGCCCGCGAAACGCAGCGCCGGGTCGCCGGCGGGGAGGAGGTAGAAGACCGCGAAGGTGATCGCGATCACGCACGCGACGACGACGACCGTCCAGAGCAGTCTTCGTGCGATGTAGAAGGTCACCGTCGTCTCCTTTCGTCTGAAGGTTGCGAGGGGCGGGACGCGCGTCCCGCCCCTCGCCGTCCAGAGTGCTACTTGACGGACACCGACGAGTACGCGGGGCCGTCCGTGAACTGGTCGTAGTTCCAGTGCGTGACCTGGGGGCCGATGATGAACACGTTGTTCGGCCAGAGGTACGGGACCCACGGCACGACCTGCTCCATCAGCTTCTTGTCCAGGTTCTCCCAGCACGTCGTGCGGTCCGAGCCCAGCTTGGCCGAGCACGCATTGATGTCCGGGTCGACGGTCGGGACGTTGGTGATGCTGCCCTTCGCGCCGACTTCCGCCGCCTTCGCAGGCGTCAGACCGACGAGCGAGTAGTTGGTGTTACCCGACTTGATGATCGCGCCTCCGTCGAACAGCTCGGCGAAGAACGTGTACGGGTCGGCGTAGTCCTTCCCCCACGAAGGCCGCTCGGCGAGCGGGATGTTCTTCGACGGGGTCTGGATCGTCGTGTACGCGCCGTTGATCGAGCGGACGGTCAGCTTGAGGCCGATCTTCGCCGCGTCCTCGACGAGGATCGGGATCATCGTCTTGTCGACGCTGCGGGTGTCGGCGATCGTCAGCACCCCGTTGCAGGCGGACGCGGTGCACTTGCCCGTCTTGCCCGGGTCGTACTTCGACTGCTTCATCTCGGCCTGCGCCTTGCCCAGGTCGCCGGCCTCGTTGGGCGTCGAGTACGGGTCGTACTCCGTCAGCCCGTTGTTGTAGAGCACGGGCGGGACGATGTGCGTGGCGATCGAGCCCGGGATCGGGCCGCCCCACGCCTTCTGCAGCGCCGCCTTGTCGACGATGTAGTTCATCGCCTTCCGGACGTGGACGTCGTCGAACGGCGGCTGAGTCAGGTTCATCGACAGGTAGTTCGTGCGGTCACCGACGTTCGGGATCATCCGCGGCTTGAGCGACGGCGTCGTCGCGTACTGGCGGATGGTCTTCGGGGTCGGCGTCGACACCTCGTCGTCGTACTGGCCGGCCTGCACCTTGGCGAAGATGTCGTCCGCGTTCGAGTTCACGACGAACTTGAACGTGTCGATGTAGTTCTTGCGGTAGTCGTCGGTCTTCTGGTCGTAGTTCGGGTTGCGAACCAGGATGATGTGGTTGCCGTTCGCGCCGTCGTAGCCGCTCATCGGCTTCATCGGGCACGACGCGGTCACCTTGTCCGCTCCCTGGAGCATGTACGGGCCGCTCGACACGACGTCGCGGCCGTAGTCGCCCGGCTTGCCTTCGAAGCACTTGCCGACCTCCTCCGGGATCGGCGCCGTCGCCGGCATCGACATGCGGAGGTTGAAGTCGCCTGCCGCCTTTGTGAGGTGGAAGACGATCGTGCTGTCGTCCGGCGTCGTGATGCCCGAGACGGTCTTCGCCTTGCCGTTCGCGACGGCGTCCCAGCCCTTGATCACGGTGTAGTAGAACGCGTACTGGCCGCCGTCCTTCGGGTTCGCGAGGCGGTTCATCGCGTACGCCACGTCCTTCGACGTCACCGCGCGGTTGACCGGCGGCCCGAACTTCACGCCGCTCCGGATCTTGTACGTGTACGTGAGCCCGTTGTCGGTCGGCGTCGGCACAGACGTGGCGAGGTCGCCGATCAGGTCGTTGCCGGCCGCACCGGGCTGGTGCTTGTAGCCGATCAGCGAGCGCAACATGAGGTTCGAGTAGAGACCCCACGCGTTGCCGAGGTACTCGCCGGTCGGGTCGAAGTTGTTCGTGAAGCCGAACGAGTTCTCCCAACCGATCGTGTACGTGCCGCCCTTCGCGGACGAGCCGTTCGAGAACGAGCCCGAGCCGACGACCGAGTTGGCGGACTTCGTCGTGCTGGTGGTCGAGGTGTTGCTGGTGCTCGACTTCTTGGAGCCGCAACCTGCGGCGAGCGCCGCCAGGGCGATCACCGCCGCGCCGAGCAGCGCCAGGCGCAAGACCTTCTTCATGCGCGACTTCTCCTTTCGTGGGGGTTTCGTCTGTTCACCGTTCAGACCTCACGTCGAACGCGTCACGGAGGCCGTCACCGAGCAGGTTGAACGCGAGCGTCGTGATGATGAGGAACGCGCCGGGGAAGAGCATGAGCCACCACGCGACGTTGTAGAGGCCGGAGCTCGAGACCTGGCTGAGGATCGAGCCCCACGATGCCTGCGTCGCGGGCACGCCGAGGCCGAGATACGACAGCGCCGCCTCGAAGAGGATGTTCGTCGGGATCAGCAGCGTCGCGTAGACGATCAGCGGCCCGATCAGGTTGGGGAGGATCTCCTGCCAGAGGATGCGGAAGTTCGACGCGCCCGCGGCCCGCGCGGACTCGATGAACTCCTTCTCGCGCAGCGACAGCGTGTACCCGCGCACGATCCGCGCGATGTACGACCAGGAGAAGAGCGTGATCACGGCGATCACGACCGTGATGCCGGGTTGCAGCGCGCCGCCGAGGCAGCCGTCCTTCGTCACGCCGCAGGCGGCGACGACGCCGACCGCGATCAGGATCTGCGGGACCGCGAGGAGCACGTCGCCGAGCCGCGAGAGGATCGTGTCGGCGATGCCGCCGAAGAAGCCGGCGACGAGGCCGACGATCAGCCCGATCAGGAGCGCGAACCCGGACGCGACGATCCCGACGAAGAGGGACGTCCGCGCGCCGTACATCGTGAGCACGAACAGGTCGCGTCCCGAGGAGTCCGCGCCGAACCAGAACGTGCTGCTGGGCGGGAGCGGCACGCCGTACGCGTCGGTCTGCGTGCTGTAGGTCTGGTTCTGCGGATGGCCGGTGATGCTCTCGGCGAGCGGGCCGCCGAAGATCGCGACCAGGATCAGCAGCACGATCACGACACCGCCCGCGAGCGCCGCCTTGTCCTGGCGGAAGCGCTCCCAGAAGAGCTGGGAGGGAGTCTTGCGGGCGACCGTGGCCACGGGCAGCGCAACAGCGCCGCCCGCAGAGACGTCGAAATCTGGCGGGTTCGTCATCCCCACGGAGAGCGTAATACCGTCGTGAAAGCCGTGCGGCGATACTGAAGAGGATGGATCGGCTGAAACCACCCGGCGCGCTCGAGGGGCGCATCGTCCGCGTCGAGCCGATCGAGGAGCGTCACCGCGAAGGGTTGCGCGAGGCGGCCGAGCGCGAGCCGCAGATCCACCGCTACACGACCATGTACGCGCTCGGCTTCGACCGCTGGTTCGACATGGCACTCGAGACCGAGGTGGAGGTGCCGTTTGTCGTCATGGTCGACGGCCGTCCCATCGGCTCGTCGCGCTACCTGAGCATCGAGCCGTTCCACAAGCGTGCGGAGATCGGCTGGACGTGGCTCGAGCGCGCACAGTGGGGGACGGGCGCGAACATCGAGACGAAGTACCTGCTCCTGCGCAACGCGTTCGACGTGTGGGGCGCGATGCGGGTCGAGTTCAAGACCGATGCGCGCAACCTGCGCGTGCGCGGTGCGTTGCTCGGGATCGGCTGCCGGTTCGAGGGCATCTTCCGCAAGCACATGAAGCTGCCCGACTCGATCCGCGACTCCGCGTGGTACGCGATCGTCGACGACGACTGGCCGCAGGTGAAGACGATGCTCGAGGGAAAGATCGAGAAGCACACATGAGGTGCGCCGTCGACATCACCCCCGTCCGCGCCGAGCCGGACGACACCGCCGAGCAGGTGACGCAGGCCTTGCGGGGCGAGCCGCTGCGGGTCGAGGAGCGCCGCGACGGCTGGGTGCGCGTCGTCACGGCCTACGACTATCCGGGCTGGGTGCGCGCCGACGCGCTCGAGGAGGGAGACGGCGAGCTGCCCGCCGACGCGTCCGGCTCGCCGGTCGACGTCGCGCGTTCCTACCTCGGCACGCGCTACCTCTGGGGCGGGATGACGGCCGAGGGGATCGACTGCTCGGGGCTCGTGCACATGGCTTATCGCCGGCTCGGGCGGATCGTCCCGCGCGACGCCGACCAGCAGGAGGACGCGGCGACCGAGGTCACCGTCCTCCGCCCGGGCGACCTCATCACCTACGGCGACCCGGTCGACCACATCGCGTTCTGGGTGGGCGACGGGCGGATCCTGCATTCGACGGGGCGCGACGACGGCATCGGCGTCGTCGAGGAGCAGGAGCCCGGGTACCTGTACGCGCGCCGGCACAAGCTCGTCCGGCTGTGATCACCTGGGCGTGCTCGGACGGCCGCGAGCGGGACGGCGACCGCGTCGTGCCCGCGGCCTCCACGATCAAGCTGTTCGTCGCCTCGGCGTTCTGGCGCTCCGGGCTCGACCCGTCGGAGCCGGTGGAGGCGCGCGACGCGGGCTGGTCGGTCGCGGGCGCGCTCGCCTCGGTCACCCTCGGCGACTGCGCGCTGCTCGCGCTCGCCTTCTCGGACAACTCCGCGACGAACGTCCTCCTCGAGCGGCTCGGCTTCGACGCCGTGAACGAGGAGGCGGCCCGGCTCGGCTGCGAGCGCACCGAGGTGCGGCGCCTGATGCTCGCGGAGGGTCCGGAGAACGTCACGTGCGCCCGCGACCTCGCCCGCGGCCTGGCGGCGATCGAGGAGGAGCGGATCCTCGACGCGCTCGGCCGGGCCCACGACTCCGAGCTGCCTCTCCGGCTCGACGGCCACGACGTCCGGGTGAAGACGGGGGAGATCTGGCCGCGCGTGTACCACGAGGTGGCCCTGATCGACCGTTCCCTGGCCGTGGCCGTGTGTTCGGAGCCTGCGGTCCTCCCGGGCGAGGTGGCCGCGGTCGCGGAGTCACTCTTTAGGGTGAACTCGTCCTAAAGGCTCCCTCATTTGAGGCCGATAGCCGGATCGTGGACGCTGCACAGCGCAACGAGATCCTGACGCGGTACCGCGAGCACACGGCTCGGTTCGAGTCCGTGGCCGCCCGCCGCGACGCGGTCGCCGAGGTGATCCCGTTCCAGCCGCCCCTCCAGGAGCTGGAGCAGGAGCCGACCGCCCGCGAGGTCGAGGTGCTGCAGCTCATCTCCGACGGCCTCGTGAACCGCGAGATCGGGGTGCGCCTCTTCCTCTCGGAGGAGACGGTCAAGAGCCACGTCCGCCACCTGCTCGCGAAGCTCCAGGCGCGCAGCCGCGCCCACGCGGTCGCCGTCGGCTTCCGCCGCGGCATTATCAACTAGGAAGCACCTGTGCAAAAGGAAGGGCTCCCGAAGGAGCCCTTCCATGTGCTTACAGGTGATCAAGAAGGTTTTCCACCGCCTGTGGACAATCACCTGAACGGGTGACGCCAGCCGGGCGGTTGACGCAGTTAACTACGCGAGCTTTACCAGGCTGCCGAGCCGCCGGCGAGCGTGCCGCGGCTCATGAGCTTGACCAACTTACGCATTTGAACTTCCCCCGTTCTAAGTGGACTGACGGCGAGGAGCAACATATAACCCTTTTGGGGGACA
>CAZDEX010000114.1:0-6585 GCA_964504405.1 uncultured Gaiellales bacterium
TCCGCGAGCGTGAGTGACCCCGCGCAGACGCGGTGGTTGAGGTCGTTCTCGATCCGGTCGACCGCCGACGCGCGCGGATAGGGCTCCGGCCACAGGTTGCGCGGGTCGGTCGGATGACCGCCGAGCTCGAGGCTGATCATGTGGTCCTCCTGGAACGCCGAGGGAGGCCCGTGCAGCCCGTAGCGCAGCAACTGGCGCAGCTTGAGGTCGTTCGTGTAGCTCGTCGGCGGCCGGATGGTCTTCGTCCAGCCGTGGCGGCAGATCGTCGCGCCGATCGTCGACTGGGTCACGTCCGCGTTGAGCACGCCGGGCGTGAGCGCCCAGCTCGCCCGCACGAGGGCGCGTGACGATGGCCCGCTGCAGCGTGGGAGCGCAGTCGCGATGACGACCACCGCGAGCGCGAGGAGCGACAGTTCGACGAGTGAGAAGCGCATCCGTTCAACGGTACGAATGCGCGCGAGCGGCGCAAGTGTCCTGGAAGAAGAGTTACCGACTTGTCACAGTGTCGCCGGCGAGCGCCCATGCCGTGACGGCGATCCACGGCACGCCGATCACGTCCGTCTGCAGCGCCAGGAAGAGCAGCGCGACGAACGCCGCGCCGAGCCATGGTCGCCGCGCGAGCGTGACCCGCGCGAGCGCAAGAGACCATGCGGCGAAGACGAGCGCGCCGAGGAAGCCGAGCTCGACGCCGAGCTCGGTGTAGGTCGACTCCCCCGCCTCCACCTTGACGTGCGTGCGCGATGCCGTCACGCCCGCGTTGCCGAGCCCGAAGCCCCATGGGTGGTGCGCGACGGTGCGCACGCCGGCGCGCAGCGCGGAGATGTGCTCGTGGGTCGATGCATCGTTCGCAGCGGTCGGGTCGTGAGACGCATCGGAGTGTCGCCGGGCGTTCTGCTCCTGTTGCAGGAGCTCCGCGTGCGTGAAGTGCGTGCGCGGCCCGATGTGGTCGTAGGCCTTCACGAACGCGAAGCCGACGACCGCGGCGGCAACCGCAAAGACGACGGGACGCGGCGAGCGGCGCACGACCGCGAGGACGAGCAGGGCGGCGACGAAGGCGATCAGCGCCGACCGCGTGTGCGTCCAGAGAAGCGCGGCAAAGAGCAGCAGCGCGAGCGGCAGCCCCCAGCGCTTGCGCAGCGGGATGAAGAACAGCGCGACGACGAGCAGGTACGACGTCGCGAGCGGGGAGAGGAACGTCGAGGTGAGCCGCCGGAAGACGACCCCTCCACCCGCGTTGTAGACGAAGTTCTCGGGCAGGTGCGAGAGCCCGAAGTAGTCGAGGCCGAGCTGATGGAAGAACCACCCGCCCGCGGGACGCCACCACGAGAGCGGGATCGCGTAGACGTCGATCAGCCCGAATGCCGCGACGACCGCCGCCGTCGCGAGCACGACGCGGCAGAGCCGCGTGCGCTCGCGCTCGGTCAGCTCGAGCCCGCGGCCGAGGAAGTACGCGCCGACCGGCAGGAGGTCGTGGCGCGCCGCGTACACGACACCCTTGTGCGTCGCGCCGCCGCCGAGCCACGACTGCGGCAGCACGCCGTAGACCACGACGAACGCGCCGAACACGAGCGCGAGCCAGTCGGCGAGCACGAGTGGACGGCGCAATCGCGGCAGCAGCAGCGCGAGCGCGACGACGAGCAGCACGTCTTTCCACGCAGAGATCACCGTCAGCGGGCCCCCGCGCACTCCCGCGCGCCAGAGCAGCGAGATGACGAGGTTGTGGAACGCGAGCCCGACGACGAGCGCGTAGAGCGCCCACACCGGACGGCGAAGCGTCATTGCGGCCCGACCGCGATCAACGTCATGCCCGTGTTGATTACACGGACGCTGTAAGGAAAGAGCGCGGCGAAGTCCTTCCGCCCGAGCGGGTCGAGCACGTCCTCGAAGCGCAGCACGCGCGAGCGCGGCCCCGGCGGAAGCCAGTGCACGAACGGAAGGAGCGTGTGGACCTCGAGCGGGAACCAGCGGTTCGGCGTCGTCACGAACACGCGCGACGCGACACGGCAGAGCTCGTGGACGAACGCGCGCTGCCCCTCGCGGCCGCCGGCCACGTGCTCGACGACGGCGTTCGAGAAGCCGAGGTCGAACGCGCCGTCGGCGAACGGCAGCGAGCGGCCGTCGGCCCGCACGGCGGTCACCGAGGGAAAGGCCGTCGCGAAGCGCTCGAGCTCCGTGTGCCCGACGGCGGTGATCCGCTCCGGCCAGGGATAGAGCGCCTCGAAGAAGTTGTCGGTCGAGCCGGCGCCGAACGGCGCGTCGGTCACCCCGACGTCGACGACGGTCGTCTCCGGCCCGGGGGCCATCAGGTCGAGGAAGAGCCGGAGCTTCCGCTCGCGGCTCCGCATCGACACCCGCGACGCGACCCGGCGCAGCACCGGTCCACCCTACTTCTGTGCCGGCCCACGCGGCGTTGCATGGTTCCTGGCGAGCGAAAAGCAAGCGAGGCAAGGACGCAGGCAGCCCCGATAGCCGGGGCTATCGTGGTTTGCCGAGGACGCGGCATCGCGCCGCTTTGCAGCCGCCAGGGACGATGAGGACGCCGCCTGGGCCGGCACTACACTCGGGCGGGATGACGGTTCGCGCCGAGCTGAAGCCGAAGGGGCCCTACTCGCTCCGCCTCTCCGGGCGCCTGGCCTCCGACGCGACCCGGGTCGTCGCCGACGGCGCCTACCGCGCGGTGATCCGGGTCGACGACCGCCTCGAGCGCGTGCACGCGATGCAGCGCGTCGACGGGACGATCGTGGTCACCGCCGAGAGCGATGCCGGCGTCGACCACGTGCGCTTCGCGACCGGGCTCGACGACGACCACTCCGAATTCGTGCGCCGCTTCGCGAACGACCCCATGCTGGGCGAGACGCTCCGCCGCGTGCGCGGGCTGCGGCCGATGCGCACGGGGAGCGTCGCGCAGGCACTGCTCCGGGCGGTCGCGGGCCAGCTGATCCAGGCGAAGGAAGCGCGCCGGATCGAGCGGTGGATCGTCCGCAAGGCGGCCCCGGCGCTCGGCGACCTGCACGCGGCGCCGACCGCTGCCGAGCTTGCGCGCTTCTCGCCGGCGGAGCTCGCACGCGTCGGCCTCGGCGCGCGACGCGCGACGGCGCTCGTGCGGCTCTGCCGCTCGCTCGACCTCGAGGGCCTGAAGGCGCACCCGAGCACGAACGTCGCGCTGCGGTTGAACCGCGAGCGCGGCCTCGGCCCGTGGTCGGTCGGCGTGATCTGCCTCGAGGGGCTCGGCCGCTACGAGTTCGGTCTGGCGCGCGATCTCGGGCTCGTCAAGCTGATGTCCGCGATCCGGGGAGGCTGGGTCGAGGCGGAGGAGAGCGACGAGCTGCTCGCGCCCTACGGCGAGTGGGCAGGGCTCGCAAGCGTGTACCTCCTGCATGGTTTTGGGCGCGGACTGGTACCCATTCCCCATGCCGCAGCAGCCTGAGCTCCACGTCGTCGACGACCCGGCCACCGCCGTCGGCGAGCTGCTTGCGGAGCGTGCGCGACGCGGCGGCTCGATCGTGCTGACCGGCGGCTCGACACCCGGCAAGGCGTACGAGTGCGCAGCGGCGCTCGCACCGGACTGGAGCAAGGTCGATCTCTGGTGGGGCGACGAGCGCTGCGTGCCGCCAGAGGACGAGCGCTCGAACTACCGGCTGGCGAAGGAGACGCTGCTCGACCGCCTCGCGGAGCAGCCGGCGGACGTGCACCGGATCCGCGGCGAGCTCGAGCCGGCGGACGCCGCAGGCGAGTACGACAAGACGCTCGAGGGCGTCCACCTCGACCTGCTGCTTCTGGGGATGGGGCCCGACGGGCACGTCGCCTCGCTCTTCCCCGGCTCGCCGCAGCTCGGGATCGAGGACCGCCGCGCGACGAGCGGCCCGGCCGGGCTCGAGCCGTGGGTCGATCGCGTCACGCTGACGATGCCCACGCTCCGCGGGGCGGGCGAGATCGTCTTCCTGGTCGCCGGCGAGAGCAAGGCGGACGCCGCCGCGCAGGCGTTCGGCGGCGAGCTCTCACCGAAAATCCCCGCAAGCCTCGTCCTTCTGGCCCCGACCACCGTCAAGGTCTTCCTAGATCCGGCCGCAGCGTCCAAACTAGGGGGCGCATGAGCACACCGGACCCAAAGCACGAGGTACAGGACGTCCTCGACATCGAGCGGCCCGAGCAGCTGAAGGCGCTCGGCCATCCGCTGCGGCTCAAGGTGCTGCAGGTGCTCGGCGACTCCGACCAGCCGCTGACGAACCGCGAGCTCGCGGCGCGGCTCTCGGTCGATCCCGGCCACCTGCACTTCCACGTGCGCATGCTGCATCGTGCGGGCCTGATCGAGCTCGCGGCCGCGGCGGGTCGCGAGAAGCCGTACCGGCCGATCGCGAAGCACTTCAAGGTGCGACAGGAAGCGCGTGCGTCGGGCCTTGCAAGCGAGCTGCAGTCGGCGCAGCTCCGTGAGCTACAGCGCGGCTTCGAGCTCTTCGCGCCGAACGGGGAGTTCCGCAGCGCCCAGGTGCACACGCAAATGGACGTCGAGCGCGTCCGCGAGCTGTTCAACGAGCTGGTGGAGCGGCTGACGGACGAAGAGGACGAATCGCAGTCGAGGCTGACGATCACGATCGCCTTCCACCCGAACATCACCGAGGGCGACCCGGACTAGGGCAGCACGGGCGACGCCGCGAGCGCGTACTCGATGCCGCGCGTGCGTGCGAGCTCCTGCAGGACGAGCGCAGTGTCTGCGACGGCGACGTCCTCGAGAAACTCCTCGCGCGTCTCGAACGACTCGACGACGGAGTCGACCGCCTCGATGTAGCCGACGACGTCGTCGGCCGCGATGTAGGCGAGCGCGTCCGCGACGTCCTGCCGGAAGTCGTCGATGCCGCGGAGCGACTCGACGACGTGCCGCGCCTCGGGCCAACGCTCGAGTGCCAGCAACGCGAGCGTCGCCGCGTACCGGCCGATCGGGGACTCGGCGCTCGCGGTGCCGAGCTCGAGCGTCCAGCGCGCGACCTCTTCGACGGCCGCGTCGTCGTGCGCGAGCAGCGAGGCCTTCAGGGCGCCGATCGGCCTCCCCCACGACTCGCCGCCCCTCCAACTCTCCCGCCAGCGGGCGGCCGCCTTTCGCAGCCAGTCCGCGGCGGCCGCATCGCCGGCCATCAGGAGCGCGAGGCCCGCCGCATACGCAGCATTCCCCTTGCGCACGAGGCCGCGCTCGTCCAGCTCGCCGTGCTCCTCCTCGTAGCGGGCCTGCTTTTCCTCTGCGGTGGGAATCCAGTTCATCGGGCTACGTTGTAATGGCTGACATGGCGACTTCCTTCCACGGACTGACCTTCATCACCGAGCCCGGCCGGGTCTTCACACCGCGGCCGTCGACCGAGAGTCTGGTGGATGCGGCCCTCGCGCGCCTCGGTGACGAGCCGGCACGCGTGGCCGACGTCGGCACGGGGGCGGGGGTGATCGCGGTCACGCTCGCGCTGCGGGCGCCGAAGGTCGAGGTGTGGGCGAGCGACACGTGCGCCAGCGCGATGCGGGTCGCGTCTGCGAACGCCGAGCGGCTCGGCGCGCAGGTGCATCTCGTGCACGGCGATCTGCTCGACGGCATCCCCCGCGACCTCGAACTGATCGTCGCGAACCTCCCCTACCTCGCCCCGGGCACCGCGGGCTACGAGGACGAGCCACCGGCGGCGGTCTACTCGACGGGCGACGGGCTCGACCACTACCGCCGCCTGCTCGCGGGCGCCGCCGATCACCTGACCGAGCACGGAGGAGTGATCCTCCAGTTCGACGGCCAGGTGCTCGAGGCCGAGCGCAGCGAGCTGCCCTGGCTGCGCACGCGGCTCGAGTCGCTGGTCGCCGCAGCGGCCTAGGTACCAAATCGCCGATTCTTCGGCTAGACTCCCCTTGCGCAGCGCGATTGGGGTTTCACCCGCGGGCGCACCCTTTGAGGAGGCGGCACGGCAGGTAACTGGCCGCATTCATTGTCTGAAACCATCACGCATTCTCCGAAGGAGTCGGAGGCGGCGGCGGCCATGAGAGCCGACGCGCTCCGAGCCGAAGCCTGGGCCGGCGAGCCGTTCCTGCGTCCCGACGAGGACCCCGACGTGGTGCTCGCCCCGGGCACCGCGCGTAGACGCGCGCTCGACGACGCGCTCGCCGAGATCGGGGACGGCCGCGACTCCCCCTCGCCCGAGTGGAAGGTGCGCTACGCGCTCCTCCTCGGGCTCGAGCGGGTGCTCTCCGAGAAGCCGCCGAAGCTCGCGTCCGGCACCGAGCTCCGCCGCCACCAGATCGACGCCCTCGCCGGAATGCTCACCGAGCTGATCGCCGCCGCGCAGAAGAGCGGCGAGAACGGGAATGGCAACGGCAACGTCGACGAGCCGCCCGAGGAGGACGACGAGCCGGAGGACGAGCTCGAGCTCGCACCGCCGGGCGAGGACGAGGAGGACGAACCAGCGCCGTTGTCCGTCGCGGAGGACCCTGGCGCCGTGCGGCGCTACCGCTTCCGCCATCCGACCGCGTCGGGCAAGACGATCGCCGCGTCCGGCTTCGTCGAGGCCGCGCGCACCGAAGGCGTCCTGATCCTCACCCACCGCCGCCTGCTCGTCGACCAGT
>CAZDEX010000115.1:0-2960 GCA_964504405.1 uncultured Gaiellales bacterium
CTAGTACACGCATCCCGAAGTTCGGTCCGTGATCGTTGAAGGGACCGCGGCGCGGGCGTCGAATCTGGCGGTGATGGCAGGTCGGAGTGGATACGTGATCGAGTTGAGCGGCGGGGAGCGTGCCGAGTTGGAGCGTCGGGTCGCGTGTTACACGCTGCCGCACAAGGTTGTCGTGCGGGCGAAGATGATCCTCTACGCCGCTGAGGGGGCGACGACGGCCGAGATCGCGCGCCGGTTGGAGACGGCACCGAGGGTCGTTGGTCGCTGGCGGAAGCGCTTCTTCGAGGAGCGCCTGGCCGGGCTTGAGGATCGCGAGCGCGCGGGCCGCCCGCGCCGTTTCCCCCCCGGAGCAGATCGCCGAGGTGAAAGCGCTCGCGTGTCAGCTGCCGGTGACGCACGGGCTGCCGCTCGGCCGCTTCTCGCGTACTGAGCTGCACCGGCTCGTGATCGAGCGTGGTCTGACCCAGGCGTCGGCCTCGACGATCTGGCGCTGGCTCCACGACGACGCGTTGAGGCCGTGGCAGCAGCGCTCCTGGATCTTCGTCCGCGACCCGCACTTCGCCGCCAAGGCCGGGCGGGTCCTCGACCTCTACCAGCGCCGCTTCGAAGGCCGTCGCCTCCGTCCCGACGAGTACGTGATCTGCGCCGACGAAAAGACGCAGCTGCAGGCGCTCGGGCGCAAGCACGCGACGTTGCCGCCCGCGCCCGGGCGACCGGGCCGGTTCGAGTTCGAGTACGAGCGCAACGGCACCCTCGCCTACCTGGCCGGCTGGGACGTCCACCATGCCAACCTCTTCGACCGGATCGACGCCAAGACCGGGATCGAGCCGTTCGGTCGCCTGGTCGAGCAGGTGATGACAAGCGAGCCGTATGCCTCCGCGCGCACGGTCTACTGGATCACCGACAACGGCAGCTCTCACGCCGGCAACGCCTCGATCGAGCGGATCGAGACGAAGTGGAAAAACGCGCGGCTGATCCACCTGCCGATCCACGCCTCCTGGCTCAACCAGATCGAGCTCTACTTCTCAATCGTCCAACGCAAGGCGCTCACACCCAACGACTTCGACTCGCTCGACGCGCTCGCCGAGCGGCTACTCCGCTTCGCCGAGCACTACCGGCAGATCGCGCGACCGTTCGAGTGGACATTCAGCCGCGCTGACCTCGACCGTCTACTCGCCCGGATCGACGCCCACGAACCACAACTCAGACTCGCAGCGTGACCGAACTTGCGGACGCCTGTACTAGTAGCGCAGGATCGCGCCGACGCCTTCGGCGTCGCCGCCGAGCGCGCCCGCGCCGGGGCGCACGATCGCCCCGCCGTTCGCAAGCACGAGATGCACCGCCACGTCCCCCGCGTCCTCGCGCTCCTCGAGCGGCGTGCCGTCGAGCGGGCAGTTCCCGGGGACGATCTGGGCGCGGCCGTCCTGTGGGCACTGCCAGGCCTTGTGCGTCGCGCCCGCCTCGAGGAGCAGCGTCTCGATGCGCGCGTCGGACGCCGCCTCCAGCGTCTCCGCCCAGCCGGCGGCGGCACGCTCGCCTCGCCCGCGCGCGGCCTCCCACCGCTCGAGCACCCCGGCCTCGTCGCGGGCGGTCGCCTCGTCGAGCAGGGGGCGCACGACCTCGAGCAGCTCCTCGGGCGACGCGTGCGCCTCGGCCGACGTCCACCCCACGATCGACTGCTGCACGTCGTGCGAGAGGAGCGACTCGATCTCCCCGCGCATCTCCTCGGGCGCGACGACGACCATGTGCAGGCGGCCGTTGCCGCGCACGGTGCGGTCGATCTCCTCGCCGACCGCCTTCAGGTGCCGCTGCACGATGTTCTCGATGTGGCGCTGGTAGCGCGCCTGCGACCAGCCGCCCTGGTCGTGCTGGCCGGGCACCTCCTCGCTCTCGTCCGCGATCTCCTCGAGCCTCCCCGCGCGCAGGCGGTAGACGAGCCCACGCTCGCGCGAGATCACCGCGACCAGGGCGCCCTCGCCGCGGCCCTGCTGGGCGACGAGCGGGGCGAGCCAGAGCTGCGAACCGACCTCGACGCCGTCGGACACGGCGTCCACGAGCGGCACCACGCGGAAGAGGCCGTCGGCCGACGACGCGTAGATCGCGAGCGCCCGGGCGCCGTCCCGGTCGAAGTCGTTCTGCGCCCATTCGCGGAGCCGCTCGAAGTCGGCCCGGAGGGCCATCTTGCAGTCGCGCCCGCGGGCCTCGGCCCGCTCCTCGGCGCCGCGGTGGGCCTGGTCGATCGCCGAATTGAGCTTCGTGCGCTCGTCCGGGATCGTCGGCACCGACGAGGGGTCGAAGTCGACGTAGATGCTGACGGCGCAGCCGTTGGCTGCGCGGAAGCCCGCCAGCTCGCGGAGGAGCCCTTCGGTCACGACCGTGGCCATGGCACCCTTCTTACCGCCTCCCGCGGGAACTACTCATGGGGAACGTCCAGCCGGTCTCTGTCGTTTACTACCACGACAGAATTTTTCGAAAGGAGCACTTTGAGCGACCAGAACGTCCGTGAGCTGATCATCATCGGTGGAGGCCCCGCCGGGTACACGGCTGCGCTCTACGCGGCGCGCGCCGACCTGGAGCCGCTCGTGATCGAGGGCTTCCAGTGGGGCGGCCAGCTGATGATCACGAGCGACGTCGAGAACTTCCCGGGCTACGCCGACGGCGTGATGGGCCCGGAGATGATGTCGGACTTCCGCCGCCAGGCCGAGCGCTTCGGCGCGGAGTTCGTGACCGACGACGTCACGCGCGTGGACTTCAGCGAGCAGCCCTTCCGCGTGTGGGTCGGCAACGACGAGCACGTCGCGCGGTCGGTGATCGTCGCGACCGGCGCGAGCGCGCGCTGGCTTGGAATCGACTCCGAGCAGCACCACCGCGGCCGTGGCGTCTCGACGTGCGCGACGTGCGACGGCGCGTTCTTCCGCGAGAAGGACGTCTATGTCGTCGGCGGCGGCGACTCGGCATTC
>CAZDEX010000115.1:2970-6572 GCA_964504405.1 uncultured Gaiellales bacterium
AGGCGCTCTTCCTGACGAAGTTCGCCACGCGTGTGCACCTCGTGCACCGGCGCGACGAGTTCCGCGCGTCGCGGATCATGGTCGACCGCGCGGAAGCGAACGAAAAGGTCGACTTCGTCACGAACGCCGTCGTCGAGGAGATCATCGGCGACGAGAAGGTCGAGGCGCTGAAGCTGAAGAGCACCGTCACGGGAGACGAATGGGTCGTCCCTGCAGACGGGGTGTTCGTCGCGATCGGCCACGACCCGAACACGGCGCTCTTCCTCGACCAGCTCGACCACGACGAGGCCGGCTATCTGGTGACGAAGCCGGGATCGACCGAGACGAACGTCCCCGGCGTGTTCGCGGCCGGCGACGTGCAGGACCACACGTATCGGCAGGCAATCACCGCTGCCGGTTCGGGGTGCATGGCCGCCCTCGACGCGGAGCGGTTTCTCGCCGCCATCGAGGGCCATCCGGGAACGGCGCTGACCGCGCCGCGCCCGGAAGCCGCCGAGGTATAGATAGCGCCGGTGAGCGAGTGGATCGACCTGATCGATCCGAGCGAGGAGGAACTGCGCAAGCACCTCCCGCCGAACACGCACGACGTTGCGCGCGACGTTCTGTTCACACCGCCGGTCCACGACGACGAACCGCGCCCCCGCATCGTCTCGCACGGCGACTACGTCTTCGGCGTCTTGCTCGTCCCGGTCGTCAAGAAGGACGAGAACCGCCTCTACTTCCAGGAGGTCGACTTCATCGCGACGCGCGACCGGTTGATCACCGTGTCCAAGTCGCAGGAAGGCGAAGCGCCGTTCGACCCCAAGCCGGCGAAGGAGGCGTGTCGCGTCCACGAAGAGGTCGGGATGTACCTCTACCACCTCGTCGACGAGGTCGCGGAGCGGTTCCTCAGCCTGGTCGACGACCTCGACGACGAGGTTGACGAGCTCGAGGACCTCGTCGCGACGGAAGAAGCATCCGAGGTCGGCCGCCGCCTCCGCGAGCTCCGCGCGGGCGTCCGCACGGTTCGGCGCACGCTCTCACCGACGCGGGACGCCGTGCACCGGGTGATCGACGACCGCGTCGAGCTCGAAGGCGCCGAGCTGTTCCCGCACGACGTCGAGATCGCGTTCGGCGACGCCTACGAGAAGCTCCTGCGCGCGTTCGAGGCGCTCGAGTCGACGCGCGACGCGATCGGCGGGGTGCGCGACTACCTGCAGGGGAAGGTGTCGGTCGACCAGAACGAGGTGATGAAGCGGCTGACGATCACCGCGTCGCTCCTTCTCCTTCCCACGTTGATCGTCGGCCTCTACGGCCAGAACTTCAAGGACATCCCGGAGCTTCACTGGATGTGGGGCTACTGGTGGTCGTGGGGCTGGATCATCGGCACGACGATCGGGCAGCTCGCGTTCTTCCGCTGGAAGAAGTGGATCTAGGACAAGGACGCCGTGCGTCCGGTGCGCACCGGACGGACGCACGCGGGCGCATCGACCGGGCTCGCGAGGATCGTGGCGTGGCGGAGCGTGTCGGGCCGCGCGTCGCGGAGCCGCTGCACGTCGTCGCCGCGAATCACGTAGAGCGTGCGACAGACGCGATTCGTCGGCCTGCTCGGGTCGAGCGTCGGTCGATGGGGCAGGTACCACTCGAGCGGCCCGCGGTACTGGAAGAAGTCGCCGAAGACGGCGACCGGCTCTGACGCGCGCCAGCCGTCCGCGACGAGCGTCCTCGAGATCGCGTCGTACGGCAGCACGCCCGAGCGACCGCCGATGACCGCGAGGGCAAGCGCGGCGGCGGCCGCGGCACCGAGCGCGAGGGAGAGACGACGGGCCGGCACGGCGGCGAGCGCCGCTGCGGCGGCAACCGCCACGAACGGCGCCGTTCCGATCAGGTTGCGCAGCGCGAAGATGCGCATCCCACCCGCCCAGACCGCTGCCGCCTCGATCGTGGGTGCGAGGGCGAGGACCGCGACCAGCCGGCCGCCCGCGGACGCGCGGCTCAATCGAGCGGCGCCGGCCGCCACGACCCCGACCGCGACGACCGAGAGCACCGCCCCGGTGGGCGTGTCGCTGAAGGCATAGGTGAACATGCGGAGCGGCACCGCCGCGACGTAACGGACGCTGAACGGCCCGATCCACCAGAAGCGATCCTGGTGGTACTGCGTGAGCATCACGGGCGCCCAGGCACACGCGACCGCGCCGCCGGCGGCGATCGCGATCGTCGCCCGGCGCCTCGCCGTGCGCGCCCCCGGTTCCAGCCACAGCCAGGCGAGCGCCGCGATCACCGAGAACGCGAAGAAGAAATGCGTCAACCCACCGGCGGCGACCGTTGCCGCCAGCGCCACCTCGCGCCTCCGACTGGGCGCCTCGACTTCCGCGAGCAGCGCGCGGCCGAGGAGGGCGGCGAGGAGCGCGAGGAGCTCGTAGGCGCGCAGCTCCGAGCCGTGCCACACGATCTCCGCGCCGAGCGCCACGAGCAGCCCGGCGAGCGCCGCGACCTCGAGCGGCACGAGCTTACGGGCGAGATCCACCACGACGGCCGCAAGCAACCCGCCTGCAAGCACGGAAAGCAGGCGGACGTCGACGATCGACACCCCGGCGCGGTGCACGAGCCAGCCCAGCGCGTACCAGAGCGGCGGTGTCGACTCCGTGCGCGCGACATGGCGCAGGACGTGCGGGAACGCCCCTTCGGAGAGGATCCGTGCCGACGCCGTCTCGTCCTCCCACAGCGCGCGCGTGTGCACGGCGGGTAGCCGCGCCGCGACCGCGACCAGCGCGACGGCGATCGTGACGCGCCGGCCTTTGTCCATGACGAGACGCTAAGGGCCCAAACCTTGCAGGCACCTTGCCGCGGCTACCCTGCCGCGGTGCCGTTCTACATCTGCCCGCGCTGCAAGGAGCGCTCGCTCGACATCGACGCCCGCGAAGGGTTCTCGACGCAGGCGCCCGCGTGCCGGCACTGCGGGTTCGGGTTCTTGTTCGAGCTCCTCGACGACTACTACCCGGCGCCCGACACCGGTCTCGTCGTCACCGACCAGGACCGGCGCGTGCTCGCGATCGGTCGTGGCGTCTTCGAGCTGACGGGATTCCCCGAGGCCGACTTGATGGGCCGCGATCTCGTCGAGGCGCTGCAGTTCTCCGACGACAAACCGGTCGAGCTGGCACGCGAATGGGGTGTGCGCCGGCTCGGCGAGAAGATGTCGATCCGGACGCGTGGCGGTCACCAGAAGCCGGTCGTGGCAGACGTCTTCCCCGCCTACGACGACGACGGCGGACTGCTCGTCGCGCTCACGCCGCAGCGCGGCTGAGCGACTCCTCCACCCACGCCTGCAGCAGCTCGAGCGCGTCGAGCGATTCCTCGAGCGCCGCGAGCGCCTCCCCGTCCCCGCGCGTGCCGAGCAGCCCGAGCTCCTGCAGCCGCGCGACGGCGGGCTGCGGCAGGTCACGGCGCGCGGCGTGCTCGACCGCTGCCTGACGCAGCTTGCCGCGCTCGCGCTCGATGCGCGCGGCGAGAGCCGCCGCTTCACCGGCGAGCGCGTCGGCGTACAGAGCGAGGTCGATCTCGCGCACATCGCGAGCGTACGCAGAAAGGTGTGCCGTGTCTGTGCCGATTCAGATGCGACTTGC
>CAZDEX010000116.1:0-6571 GCA_964504405.1 uncultured Gaiellales bacterium
ACGTCGAGCTCGACCGCTCGCGCGAGGAGCTCTCGCAGGACGGCTTCGACCCGGAGGTCGTCGACCGCGCCCTGTCGATGATCGATCGCGCGGAGTACAAGCGCCGCCAGGCGCCCCCCGGCGTGAAGCTGCGGCCGAAGGCGTTCGGGCGCGACCGGCGCACGCCGATCACGAACCGCTGGCCCGGTTGACGTCGGGCTCGATGCCCGACGTCAACCGCATTCTGATTCCGCCGCAGGCGGAACCAGAATGATGGTCTTCGCGTAACGCAAACCCATCATTCTGGTTCGGCTTCGCCGAATCAGAATGCGACCGATTTCGGGCATCGAGCCCGAAATCAGTCGACGATGCGCTGCAGCGCGACGCCGAGCAGCGGCAGCGCGAGCGTCAACGAGTAGCTGACCCAGCCGACGACGACGAGCGTCGGGCGCGTCGTCTGCTCCTTCCCCTCTCGGATCTCAGCCTGCAGGCGTGGGCCGAGCACGAAGTTGTGGAAGTAGCTCACGACGACGAGGCACACGAAGAGCGCGACCTTCGTCCAGAAGACGACCTGGAACGCCGTGTCAGTGCGCCACTCGCGCGCGGCGAGCACGAGGCCCGTCAGCGCGGCGACGCCGAGTGCGCCGTAGCCGAGCGGCCGCCAGCGCAGACCGAGCTCCTTCATCGCACGGCCGCGCGGCTCGCCTTCGAGGATCCGGATCGCCGGCACACCCACGAAGATCAGCGCTGTCGAGCCGCCGAACCACACCGCGGCGGCGAGCAGATGAACGGCGACGAGGACGGCGGTCACGCGCTGAGGATCGTACGCACGCGCTCGAGCAGGTCGGGCGGAGCAAGCTGGACGTCCGCTGCCTCGAGCTCCGCGAGCGACCACCAGCGCACGCCGACGACGCCTTCGGCCTCGAGGTCGATCGTCGCGCGCGGCTCGTGCTCGTGCACGCGCACGAGGTACGTGCGGTTCACCTGCCGGAAGAGCTGCTGCGCCCACGGGAACTCTCCGACGTGCTCGAACAACTCGGGGCCGAGCTCGAACTGATCCAGCCCGACTTCCTCAAGCAGCTCGCGGGCGAGCGCCTGCTCGTCGCTCTCACCCGGATCGACGCCACCGCCCGGCGTGCCCCACCACGTGTCCTCGCCAACGGGACGGCGGTACTGCACGAGCAGCATGCGGTCGTCTGCGTCTACGACGAGCGCACGCACGGCGCGGCGATCTATCGGATCGAGCCACTCGCGCAGCGCACTGAACCAGCGCAGCCGCTCGTCGTACAGGACGGCCGCGTTCGCCGGCGACGTGGACGGCAGCACGTAGAGCCCCGTGCGCCCGATCGATCGGACCTGCGGCCCGAGCTCGGGCCGCTCGTTGTAGAGGCCCCGGTAGGCCTCCTTGCCGACGAACGCGACGGCGCGCGGCGCAACGTCGCGGATCCGCGCTTCGAACGACAGTGCGTCGAAGTCGCCGCGCCGCAGGTCGCCCGAGCCGGGCGTCGTGCGGTACGCGGCGTTCGTCACGCCCACGCCGAGCTCGAGCAGGTCGAACTGCTGCTGCGGATCGAAGAGGTACGGCGTGAAGCCCGCGTCGTGCAGCAGACGCCAGAAGTCGTTGCGCGGGTTCGCGAAGTGCGCGGCCGCCGCGGCCGAGACGCGCCCGGGGTTGATCCCGCAGAAGACGCAGGTCAGCCCTGGCGCGAGGACGTCGGGGACGGAGCTACTGGTTTCTGCCACGCGGCTTACAGCGTGGCACGCGCTGCGTCCAGGTGGCCGTGCACACCCACGAGCTAGGGAGCGGCGGCGCCGGCCGCCGCCCGGAGTTCACCGGGATCGGCCGTCGGCGTGCGGTCCACGTCCTGCAGGTGCGCGTCATGCGGCCTCCGCTTCCGGCCCGTGCACGTCCAGACGCTCCTCGAACAGCTCCCGCAGGCGCTCGCCCTGCTGCAGCGCACGCTTGCTGCGACGCGGAAGGACGCGCACGAAACTCACCCGTTCGTCGCCGTGGCCGCCGTAGCAGCGGGCGTAGCACTCAGCTTCGGAAAGTGGCCTGAGCCTCATGGCCCCGAACCCTAGGACCGGGACCGGACGGATAGCCTGCGCGCATGGCCACCACAGCGAAGGTCCTCGAGTACGCGGTCGACGTCGACCGCGCCGGCCGCATGACGATCCCGGGCGGCGGGCAGTTCGTTCCGCCGGAAGGCTGGTCGGCCGACCATCTCCTGCTGGCGGCCCTCGTGCGCTGCTCGATCGACAGCTTCGCGTACCACGCGCGCCGCGCCGGACACGAGGTCGCGGCGTCGGGCGAGGCGCAGGGCAAGATCACGAAGAGCGGTGAGGACGGCCGTTACCGCTTCATCGAGATCGACGTCCGGATCGACGTGCAGCTCACACCGCGAACGAACGAGCCGGACGACCTGATCGCGAAGGCCGAGCGCGACTGCTTCATCAGCGCGTCCCTCACCGTCAAGCCGGAGTACACGTGGCACGTGTCGTGAGCAACATCGAAGCGGTGCGCGCGCGCTTCACCGCGCTGCAGCGGCCGCTCGCGTTCTTCGACGGCCCGGGCGGGACGCAGGTGCCCGACTCGGTGATCGACGCGATCGCCGACTACCTGCGCACGGCGAACGCGAATCTCGGCGGCCCGTTCGAGACGTCGCGCCTCTCGGAGATGCTCGTCACGAATGCGCACATCGCCGCCGCGGAGTTCCTGAACGCGACGGTCGACGAGGTCGCGTTCGGCGCGAACATGACGACGCTCAACTTCTCGCTCACGCGCGCCGCGTCACGCGACTGGCGCGAAGGCGACGAGATCGTCTGCACGAAGCTCGACCACGACGGCAACGTGTCGCCGTGGCTCGAGCTCGCGCGGGACAAGAACATGACCGTGCACTTCGCCGAGGTGGACGACGAGTGCAGGCTCGATCTCGACCACCTACGCTCGCTGCTCAACGACCGCACGCGTGTCGTCGCGTTCCCGTGGGCGTCGAACGCTGTGGGCACCGTCACGCCCGTCGCGGAGATCTGCGCGCTCGCGCACGATGCCGGCGCGCTCGCGTGGGTGGACGCGGTGCACTACGGGCCGCACGGCCCGATCGACGTGCAGGAGGCAGGCGCCGACGTGCTCGTCTGCTCGCCCTACAAGTTCTACGGCCCCCACCTCGGGCTCGCGTTCGGGCGGCGCGAGCTGATCGAGTCGTGGCGGCCGTACAAGGTGCGCCCGTCCGACGACTTCCCGGTCGGGCACCGCTACGAGACCGGGACGCTTGCCCACGAGCTGCTCGCGGGCTTCGTCGCGTGCGTCGAATACCTCGAGGAGATCGGCTGGGACTTCGTGCTCGACCACGAGCGCGAGCTCGGGCAGCAGTTCCTCGACGGTCTCCCCGACGCGTGGCGCCTTCACGGCATCCCGACGATGGACCGCCGCGTTCCGACGTTCGCGATCACGCACGAATCCGTGTCGCCGCAGGAAGCTGCGACGCGCCTCGGCGAGCAGGGCTTCGCCGTGTGGCACGGCAACTACTACGCGGTCGAGATCATGAAACGACTCGGCCTCGAGGACGGCGCAGTGCGCGTCGGCATCGTGCACTACAACACCGCGGACGAGGTCGGGCGGCTGCTCGACGCGATCGCCGCCCTGTAGCGCGAAATACTCCCGGCCCGTCCGGCGTTGAACGACTCATGCCGCGCAACTCCGCCGCAGTCGGCGCCCTCTTCGCCTCGTTCACCGGGATCGTGTGGGGCGGGCAGTTCGTGGTCGGCAAGTCCGCGCTCGCGCGCGTCGACTCGTTCTGGCTGACGATGTTCCGCTACGCAGCGGCGGCCGCGATCCTGCTCGCGCTGCTCGCCGTGCTCGAAGGGCGCGCCGGGTTCGCGCTGCGCGGCCGCTTCGTCGCGCTGACGGCGCTCGGAACGCTGGGCTTCGCGGGCTTCAACCTGCTCGCGTACACGGGCCTCGCGCACGCGCGGCCGCAGAGCGCGTCGCTGATCGTCGCGCTCAGCCCGCTTCTCGTCGCGCTCGTGCTGTGGGCCCGCACCGGAAAGCGACCGGCGAGCATCACGTTCGTGATGCTCGCGATCGCGCTGTTCGGCGTCGCGCTCGTGATCAGCCGTGGCCACCCGACCACACTGTGGACGGGCTCGCTCGGCTGGGGCGACGCGCTCGTGCTGGGCGGCGTTTTGAGCTTCGTGCTCTACACGCTCGGCGCGGCCGACCATCGCGACATGTCGGCGCTCCGGTACACGGCGCTGACGGCCGCGCTCGGCTGGCCGGCGATCCTCGTCGCGACGCTCGTCGGCACCGCGGCGGGCTGGCTGACCGCGCCGAGCGGCGGCGACCTGTGGGCGATCACGCCCCAGCTCGCGTATCTCGCAGTGCCCGGCGCCGTGCTCGCGGTGCTGACCTGGAACGCGGCGGTCGAGGTGATCGGGCCGCAGACGACGTCCCTCTTCGGAAACCTGATCCCCGTCTCGACGTTCGCGATCGAGATCGTGCGCGGCTACCGGCCGGGCGCGCTCGAGCTGACGGGCGCCGTGATCGCGATCGGCGCGCTCGTTGCCTACAACCTGCTCTCGCGCCCGCGCGCGAACAGCGAGCACCCCGCGGAGCCCCGAGAGGTGCTCGCCGAAGCAGCCTGAGCTTCATCCACGCCGACCTACGCGTGGGGATACGGCGAGCCCGTCGCCTCGGCCCACCGGGACCCGGGCGGCCGCCGGATCGGGTCGGGGTCGATCCCCCGGGCCTCCGCGACGGCGAGCACGAGCAGGTGAAACGCGACGATGTCGACCACCGGGTGGCTCGTCCCGAGGAGCGTCACCTCGCAGCCGAGCGCCTCCAGCTGCGCAACCGCGACCTCGGCGCGCTCGGCCGCGCGGCCCTCGCCCTCGAGCACGTAGGCGCGCAGGCGCTCGTCGACCGCCGCGATGTGCCCGTGCAGGAACTGCTCGGTCTCGTAGGCGCTCGCGTCGACCCACACGCCTTCGCGGAGCTTGAGTGCCGCCTCCTGCGCCGTCGGCCAGTCGCGTCCCGCGCCGAGCACGAGCACGCGCTCCTGCTCGAACGGCTGGGCCTCGCGCTGCAGCGCCTGCTCGACGGCGGCGGGCAGCCAGTCGATCTCCTCGCCGTTCAGCGCGTCGATCGCCGCGACCGCGCACGTGTAGCTCGCGGTGTGGCACCACGAGCGCTCGATCTCGGGCGTGCACACGATCACCTCGTCGGCGAGCTCGGCGAGCTCCGACTCGGGGTTACCGGTGACGAGCCAGACGTCGCCGCCGAACGCGCGCTCGGCTTCCATCGTCAGCTCGGTCGTCCCTTCGTGCGAGACGCAGACGAGGATGTCCGCGCGCGGCGGGCGGAGCACGGCCTCGAGCGCCTGCACGGCCCGGCCGCCGGTCTGCGCCGCGTGGAACGACGTGCCGCAGCCCGTGAGGACCACCTCGGCCCCGCGCGGCAGCTGCTTGTCCGCCGGAACGGCCCGCAGCCAGTCCGGCTGCGCAAGCACCGCGCGACGCGTCTCTCCAGCCATACCCGTCTCTATACCATCGCCGCCGTGCCGGTCCGCGCGTTTCTCTTCGACTTCGACGGCCTTCTGCTCGACACGGAGACCGCCTCGCGCGCCGGCTGGCAATGGCTCTACCGCGAGCACGGACACGAGCTGCCGCTCGACAAGTGGGCGCTGATGGTCGGCACCGTGCAGGGCTGGGACCCGTGGGGGCACCTCGAGGAACTCGTCGGCGCCCCGCTCGAGCGGGACTCGCTGAACGAGCGGCGCTATGCGCACGAGCTGACGCTGCTCGAGGCCGAGGAGCTGCGGCCGGGGATCCTCGACTACCTGGACGCCGCGGCGCGCCACGGGCTGAAGCGCGCGATCGTCTCGAGCGCGTCGCGGCCGTGGATCGACATGCACCTCGCGCGGCTCGAGCGCGCCGTCGGCTGGGACGCGATCGTCACCGCCGACCACGACCCGGAGCGCGCGAAGCCGCGGCCGACGCTCTACCTCGAGGCCCTCGAGGAGCTCGGTGTCGATGCCGGCGAGGCGATCGCGTTCGAGGACTCCCCGAACGGCGCGAAGGCGGCGAAGGCCGCGGGCGTGTACGTCGTCGGCATCCCGAACGAGGTGACGCGCGACCTCGGGCTCGCGGATGCGGCGGACACGGTCGTGGAATCCCTCGCCGAGCTCCCGCCGGACGAGCTGCTCGCGAGGTTCGCGTGACCGGGTTCCCGTGGGTCATGCACGAGCACGTCCGGTTCCGCGACCGCGACGCGATGGGCCACGTGAACAACGCGGTCTACTCCACGTACCTCGAGCAGGCGCGGATCGCGATCCTCGGCGGGCTGAGCACCTACATCCTGGCCCATGTGGAAATCGACTTCCAGGGTGAGCTGCGGGAGGACCACGAGGTCGAGGTGCGCAGCCGCTGCGCGCACGTCGGGACGAAGAGCTTCACGCTCGAGCACGAGATCTGGGCGGGGGAGCGACGGGTGGCGGTCGCGAAGAGCGTGCTGGTCGGGTACGACTACGAGGGCGGGCACGTCCGTTCCGCTCACCGAGAACCAGAGGAGGAGACTCGAAGCATGAGACGTAGG
>CAZDEX010000117.1:0-6558 GCA_964504405.1 uncultured Gaiellales bacterium
ATCTTGGCGTCGCGGTAGTAGCGCTCGACCGGGAACTCCTTCGTGTAGCCGTACCCGCCGAGCACCTGGATGGCCTCGGCCGTCTGGCGGCGCGCCATCTCCGACGCGAAGAGTTTCGCCTTCGCGCCCGCCTCGGTGTGCGGACGGCCTTGATCCTTCAGCCACGCGGCGCGGTACACGAGGAGGCGCGCGGCGTCGATCTCCGTCGACATGTTCGCGAGCTTGTGCTGGATCGCCTGGAAGTGCGAGATCGTCTGTCCGAACGCCTCGCGCTCCTTCGCGTAGCCGAGCGCGACCTCGTACGCGGCCTGCGCGATCCCGACGGCCTGCGCCGCGATCCCGATCCGGCCGCCGTCGAGTGTCGCCATCGCGATCCGGAAGCCGTGATTCAGGTCGCCGATCAACCTGTCCCCGTCGATGACGGCGTCGATCGCGATGTCGTTCGTCACGGACGAGTTGAGGCCGAGCTTCTCCTCGGTGCGCGTGATCGTGACCTCGTTGGAGTCGACGATGAACGCGGAGACGCCGCGCGCCAAGCGCGTCTCGGCGTCCGTGCGCGCGAAGAGGAGGAGCGTCCCCCCGAACGCGGCGTTCGTGATCCACTGCTTCGCGCCGACGACGTGCCAGCCGGAATCCGTCTGCTCGGCGCGCGTGGTGAGCGAGCCGGCGTCCGAGCCCGCGCCGGGCTCGGTGAGCGCGAAGCAGCCGACCGCCTCGCCGTGCGCGAGCGGCGGCACGAAGAGCGCCCGCTGCTCGTCGGTCCCGAACTGGAGGATCGGAAGCGTGCAGGCCGAGGTGTGCACGGCCACGGTCACGCCCACCCCCGCGTCGGCGCGCGACAGCTCTTCGAGCACGAGGATGTACGAGAGGAAGTCGGCTCCGGCGCCCCCGTGCTCCTCCGGGACGCACACGCCCATCAGGCCGAGCTCACCGAGCCTCGTCAGCAGCGCGCGCGGGAACCCGTGTGCGCGGTCCCACTCGGCGGCGTTCGGCTCGATCTCTGCGGCGGCCACCACCCGCGCACGCGCCGGGATCGCGGGGTGCGCGGGCGACATCGCCAACCCCCCGCGCGGCGCGTCCCCGCGGGGCCCCCCCGTGGGGGGCGGCACCGCGGTGTGCTGGTTCAGCCGGCGTGGGCGATGCGCCGAGCCTGCCGGTACAGCGTGTCCTGCTGTGCGCGATACGCGGCCGCGCCGAGTGCGGACCGCCGATGCGACAGCTGGACGGACTGCCAGAACAGCGTCTCGATCGCACCGAGCTGCGCCGTGTTGCGGTCGAATCCGCTCGCCGTCAGACCGCTGCCTGCAGCGAGGATCCGCATCGACTCGGGCTGCGCAACGAGCGGCGCCGCCGGCGCCCCCACCGAGTACGGCGTGAAGTCGGGCGTGTCGGTGAAGTAGTCCGAGAGATCGTTGGCCACGAGATCCCCGACCGACATCGCCGGAAGGCCGAAGATCTCCTCGATCGTCTTCGGGACGCTCACCGTCGAGCTCAGACGCTTCACGACCGTGCCGCGCTTCGCCCACGGGCTGACGACCAGCGTGTACGTGCGATGCGCGCTCACATGGTCGGCGGATCCCTGGGCGTCGTCCGCGGTCACGAAGATCGCACTCGATTTCCAGATGGCGCTGTGGCTGACGAACTCCACGATCCGCCCGAGGGCGAGGTCGTTGTCCGCGACCTCTTCCTGCGGCGTCTTGTCGCCGGCCGCGCCGGTGTGGTCGTTCGGGAGCCAGACGAACGTGAAGGCGGGCGCCTTCCCGGCGTCGATCAGCGCGCCGTAGTCCTTGATGAACTCGTTGGCGCGCCGCTGGTCGGTGATGCGGATGTTCCAGCCGGGATAGACCGGGTCGATGTGGCCCTCGAGCACGGCGAGCGCCGGCGTCGCCTCGGTGTACAGACCGCCGAGACCAACCGTGGGCGCCGTCGTGTTGCGCGGCTCCGTCGCCGGGTCACAGCCGGGGTACGGATCGTCCGAGCACGCGTTCGGATGCGCGTAGTCGTCGTACCCGGACACCCGGATCAGATCGCCGTAGTCGCGGAAGCTCTTCCCGCCGCGGGCGAAGTTGTTGAAGAGGAACCCGCGCAGCGGGTAGTCCTCCGGGTCCTCGTTCTTCGTGTTGATGAACGGCCGCGTCCGCCGCGTGAGCAACGTCTTCTGCTGATAGTCGGTCGACTGGCCGGCGAGCGCGAAGAAGTGGCCGGCGTCGGACTCCTCGGAGTCGGCGTACGCGTTGTCGCCGATCGCGAAGGTCTCCGCGAGCCGCTTCGTGTTCGGCACGAACCCGCCGAACTGCGCCGCGTACGCGGGGTTGCCGCGGGCGCCACGCGCGTTCAGCACGGCATCGTCGCCGAAGTACGAGTCGTACGACTTGTTCTCTCGCAGGATGAAGATGACGTGCTTGATGTGGTCGGATGCGGTGTTGAACGCATCGCGGCCGTCGTTCTCGGCGCGGCGGAACGTGTTGCGCTCCACCTGGCTCGTGGACGCACGCAGGTCGAGCGACGCGAGGTCGATCTTCTGCGCCGTGCCGAACACGAGGTTCACGTCCGGCGACCCGGGAACGGCGCCCTGGAAGTTGTGCGGGTTCCCGAAGCCCTTCGCGTTGATGACGTAGAGGAACGCGCCGTCGTTGCTGACGGTGACCGCCGTCGGGTACCAGCCGGTCGGGATGCGTCCGAGGAAGCGCGGCTCGAACGGCCGCGACACGTCGAAGACCGCGACGGCGTTGAGCCCTGCCTCCGCGACGTACAGGCGCGTCTGGTCGGGCGACACGGCCAGGCCGTTCGGCGTCGCGCCGAGGGCCTCGTCACGCGGCGCACCCTCCTCCGCCACGCCCTGGTCGGCGTCTCCACCCGAGCCATGCGAGTCGAGGATCGATGGCGCTCCGAACTTGCCGACGAGCCGGTCGTTCTTCGTGTCGACGACGGCGATCCGGTCCTCGTTCGCGTCCGCGACGTACAGCGCAGCCTGCGGGCCATGGCCCGCCAGGGCAAGCGCCGACGGATGCGTGCCGCCCACGATTTCGATGCCGTCGATCGGCAGGCCGAGCGAGACCGAGCCGGCGGGGGCGAGCGTCGTGCCGTCGACGTTCAGCACGGACAGCGACGAGCTACGTGCCGGGTCGGTCTGCGGGTTCGCGAACAGGTTGCCGTCGACGCCGCCGATGAACGGGCTCCCGTCGCCGGCATGGCTCGCCGGGTCGTAGCTCGAGGTGTAGGCGGTGTTGAACGTCCGGTCCGCGACGCCCCAGTTCGAGACGTAGAGCTTGCTGCCGTCCGACGACTGGACGACGCCGAACGGGAAGAAGCCCACGGGCACGGGTGTGCCCACCTCGGTGTTGGTCGTCGTGTCGATCTGCGACACGGTGAAGCCGTTGTTGTCGACGAAGAAGAGGCGTGACCCGTCATTGCTCAGCCAGAGCCCGCCGGGCGCCGCGAGGCCGGAGTTCGGCTTCACCGTCGCGGCCGTCGGGTTCGGGTCCGGCACGGTGACCGGGATCGTCTTCTGCAACGTGAGCGTGCCCGTCGCGTCGAGCGCAAACACGTCGATCACGTCGTTCGGGCCGCCCGCGGCGTACACCGTGTACGTGCCGGCGGCGGCGCCCGGCTTCACGGCCACGCCGAGCCAGTAGGTGCGGGCCGAATCCGTCTGGTTGCGCGTCGGCGCAACGGGCGTCGCCGGCTGCAGCGGCGAAGTCGTCTTCGGGTTCCGCGGGCCCTGGTGGACGACCGGGTTCGCCGGCGCCGCTGCGGACGACATCACCTGCATGTCGTCAGTGCGCACCACGTTCAAGAAGTAGCCGCCGGTGACCTTGTTGGAGCCGTTCGCAGCCTCGTCGCTTCCGCCGACCCCCGTGGCGGGTCGGCCGCCGTTCCGCTCGTCGTCAGCCGTGACCACCAGGAACCGGCCGTCCGGCGTCAGCGCCCCTCCGAGGGGGCTCTCGCCGACCTGGGTGCTCACCCCGGCCGGTGTCACGCGGCGCCCGTTCGGAAGCGTCGCGTCGAAGCTCACGTTGGAGTCGGGGCCTACGGTCCCGTCCTGGACAGGCGCCTGGAGCTCGGCGAGTCGCCCGCCCTCGTCGCCGCCCGCCGCGACGCCCGCGACGACCGCGACAAGCGTGGCAACGCTCAGCAGCAGTGCAATTCTCAGTGCTTTCACAACTCCCCCTGTATTAGTAGTCTTGACCGCGCCGAGCATCCCGTTCCTGGGGCAGGCGGTGGGTGGCGATGCGGTAAACGGCCCGTGACAGGCTCGCAGCGACTCGCCTGCGCGCCTCTTCGCGGCGGCGCGCAGATCGACGTCCTCGACACGCACGCCGCCCGGTGCTCTGGAACGCGAAGCTCTCAGCCGTGGGCCGACGAATCGCGGCAGACGCGCGAGCGCGTCTAGCGCCCGTTCAAGTGCCCGGCGCAGCCGATCACTTCGGCTCCGGCTCGAGCTTGTAGCCGACGCCGAAGCGCGTCTGGATGAAGGAGTGCCGCGAGCTGTTGCGATCGATCTTCTGGCGCAGCCTGCGCACGAAGACGTCGACGGTTCGGTCGCGGTGCGTCTCGCGCCTACCCCACACCTTCTGCAGCAGCTCGTCGCGCGTCACGACGCGGCCGCGGTCGAGCGCGAGCGTGTAGAGCAGCTTGAACTCGGTGGGCGTCAGCTGCGCGCTCTTACCGTCGATGAACGCCTGCACCTCGCGCGGATCGATGCGCAGCTCCTCGATCTCGATCGGGTCGCCACGCTTCTCCTCCGCCGGCCGGACGCCGCGTCGTGCTGCTGCGGCGACGCGCGCAACGAGCTCACGCATCGAGAACGGCTTCACGAGGTAGTCGTCCGCGCCGATCTCGAGCGCGTGCACGCGGTCGTGCTCGGTGCCGCGCGCCGAGACGACGACGATCGGCGTGCCGATGCCTTCCGCACGCGCGGTCTCGATCAGCTTCCAGCCGTCGAGCTCCGGCAGCATCAGGTCGAGCACGCATACGTCGGGGTTCTCGAAGCGGAGACGGGCGAGCCCCAGCTCCCCGCGGCCCACGACGACGGGATCGAATCCGCCCGCCGAGAGGTGACGCGCCATGCCGTCGGCGATCACGTTGTCGTCTTCGACGATCAACACTTTTGCCATCGCCCCTACGATAGTGCCGACCCCGGTACGGTCCGGGGGTCGGAATGGTGACGATCTGGTGTATGACCGCAGCTTCGACGAGCTCCGCACGGGCTTCACGGCCGCGGTCTCGCACGAGCTGAGAACGCCCCTCGCGCGAATCCTCGCGCTGCTCGACAACGCCGACCTGCCCGGCGCGGATGTGCATGCGCTGATCGACCAGGCGCGCGACGAGGTCGAGAGCGCTGGAGCATTGATCGACGAGATCCTCTTCCTGTCGGAGCTCGAGAGCGGCAAGGAGGTCGTCTCCCTGGGGCACACCGTCGCCCTGCCCGTGCTCGAGGAGGTGGTCCGCGGGCTCGGCGACGCGGCGGCGCGCGCGGGGGTGACGCTGCGTGCCGAGGGCGACGCGGACGTCGAGCTGCCGCTGCGCCCGCGCATCCTGAAGATCCTCGCGGAGAACCTGACGGAGAACGCGATCCGCTACGCCGGCCACGGATCGGAATTCGTCCTCGCCGTCCGCCGCGCCGGCGAGTTCGCCGTGTTGAGCGCTGCGGACGACGGAGCGGGCGTCCAGCCGGAAGCGCTCGAGCGGCTGTTCGAGCGCTTCTACCGCGGCGACGCGGCGCGCACGACGCGAGGCACGGGCCTCGGCCTCGCGATCGTCAAGCACGTGGTCGCAGCCGCCGGCGGCGACATCGAGGCCGACGGCGCGCAGGGCCGCGGCCTGCGCATCCGCGCCACCTTCCCGGCGTAGCCCCGGGCGCGACGATCGAGCGAAGCGACGGGGCCCGGCCCGGCGGAATCTCCGCCGGGCCGGGTCGTCGTGACGATCGTCAGCCGCCGATCGACGTCGGGAGGTCCGCTGCGGGAACCTCCGCCGGCGCGTCGATCTTCGCGTCGCCGGGATACGGCACCTTCCACTCGTGCGTCTGGTACCAGGTGTACCGATCGAGCTGCGCGGGATGCGCGTAGTCGGGCTCGGCGCCGTTGCCGGTGAAGCGCTGATTCTGCGCCCACTTCGCCCACTGTGCGGCGACGTCCTTCTCCGCGGCGGGGACTGCGGTCTTCTCTGCCTCCGCCTGGTTCAGCGCCGTCGCCGCGGCACCCGTCGTGCCGAGCGTGTCCGGCCCGCAGGCGGGCGGGACGAGGACACCCTCCGTCAGCGGGACCTGGTTCGGACGCGCGGTAAAGGGCGTGTAGTCAGGCTTGTCGGTGAACGCCCCGTACATCGGCGAGGCCGCCGCGAGCTTCTGGTTCAGCGGCTGGGCGCCCAGGATCTGCTCGATCGTGCGAATCATCGTGATCTGCGAGTAGTACGTGCTGTCGACAACGCCGTGCCGGGCCCACGGGCTGATCACCTGGATCGGCGCCCGGTGGCCGTCGACGTGGTCGGCGCCGTCCTGGCTGTCGTCCTCGACCACGAAGATCGCCGAGTCCTTCCAGTACGGGCTGTGCGAGA
>CAZDEX010000118.1:0-6477 GCA_964504405.1 uncultured Gaiellales bacterium
CGCCGGCTTCAGGTTGTCGAGGTTGGGCCCGACCGCGCCGGTCGCGCCCGCGTTCTTCAGGGTGTGGCAGCTCGCGCAGTTCTGGGTGAAGATCGCCTTCCCGTTCGCCGCCGCCGCCGTCGTCGACGCCCCGCCGCTCCCTCCGCCGGCCGGCGGGGGCGTGGCGCTCGCCGCCGTGATGCCGCAGTTGGGGTTCGCCGAGCACTGTGCGACGTAGACCGCGACGGAGTTCGCCTCTTGGCCCCGCACGAGATTCGGCGGCATCGGCCCCTGGGGATCGGCGTAGGCGATCTGGCCGCGCACGACGTCCTTGATGTCCTGCTGCGAGAACCCCTGGTCCTTGTCGGAGGAGAACGCGTCGTCGAGGTTCGGCCCGATCGTCCCCTGCGTCTTCGCGTCGGCGAGCACGTGGCAGGAGCCGCACTTCTGGACGAACAGGGCCTTGCCCTGGCCCGCGTCACCCGTCGTGACGCGGCCGACGGCGCCGCAGCCCGTCGCGACGAACGCGACGAGGAGAACCGCGGTCAGTGCGAGCGGTCTCAGCAGGTTACGACGAGGGTTGGGAGACGCCGTCGAGCTTCGAGACCGCCTCGTCACGCGTCGCGTAGATGGCAAACACACGGTCGAGGCCGGTGATCTCGAAGATCTTCGTGATGTTGCGATCGCTGCAGACGAGCGACAGCTGGCCGTCGTTCGTGCGCAGCCGCTTGACCCCGCCGACGAGGACGCCGAGCGTCGTCGAGTCGATGAACGTGGTGTTCGAGAAGTCGACGATCACCTGCTTGCCGCCCTGCCCGATCACCTCGAGGAGCTGCTGCTTGAACTCGGGTGCCGTGTACAGGTCGACCTCACCCGCGAGGGAGATCACGTAGGCGTCGTCGGAAAGCTGCTCGGTCTTGATGTCGAAGTTCATGACTCCCCCCGGATCGGTGTGAGGCGAATGCCCGCGAGAGTCTAACGGGAGGCCGTAGTCGGCGTGATGGCAGGCGTCGACTGGAGCGATTTCAGCGCCTGCTTGACCTGCGGCGCGAGCGGATCGTTCGGGGCCAGCTCGAGGAACGTCCGGAACGCGGCGATCGCGGTCTTCGTGTCGCCGGCGGCCTGCGCGGCCTGCCCGAGCTGGACCTGGGTCGTGGCGTCGCTGGGGTTGAGCTTGACGAGGCGCTTGTAGACGCCGACGGCGTTCGACTGCGCCGACCGGTAGTTCGAGTAGGCGGTGCTCTGCTTGGACGAGGAGAGCTGCTGGACGGCGGCGCTGATCGGGTCCTGGAGTGCGGTCGGGTCGTTAAAGGCCTTCCCGAGCGGCGTCGTCGAGGTCGGCGCGAAGACCGCCCCCGGCGAACCGCCCTGCGACGCCTGCGCCTGGGCGTTCTGGTAATCCGTGGCGTAGGTCTGGGCGAGCGAGCCGTACTCCGAGGCGAGCTCGGCGAGCGCGGTCTGATCCTTCGGCCGCAGCGCCGTGTAGCGCTCGAGGGCGTTGATCGCGTCCTGGGTGCGCTGCTTCGCCTCGAGCGCCGTCGCCAGGTCGCGCCAGGCGGTCGCGTCAGTGGGGTGCTTGTCGACCTTCTTCTGCAGCTTCGAGATCGACGTGCCGCCGGCCGAGCCGCTTCCGTTGAACAGGTTCTGGAGGGCGTCACTGACCCCGGTCGCGCCCGACCCGACCCCGAGGAGCACGAAGCCGAGCACGAAGGCGACCGCGAGGAAGACGTAGGCCCACTTGGCGTGGTTGCGGAGGCGCGAGAAGAAGAGCTCGTCCTGCCACTGCGGCGTCTTGTCCTTCTGCTTCCGCGCAGGCGCGGCTACGGCTGCGGCGCGAGCATTCTGTGCCGGGCGGCGCTTGCGGTGCTGCGTACCTCTCGCCACTGTTCCTCTTCCTCGCTTGCGTAACGGGTCTGCCCGCCGACGATCGTCTCGAGCACTCGTTCCGGCGAACCGCCGAAGACGACTGCCGCCGCGGGATCCTCGACCGGATGGTAGGGGCTCCCCGCGAGCGACACGACCGTCAGGTCGGCGCGCTTGCCGGGCGTCAGCGTACCCACCTCGGCGTCGAGTCGCAGCGCGCGCGCCGCGTCGAGGGTGGCGAGCCGGAGCGCGTCCGCTGCGAGGAGCGCCTCGGGGCGCTTCGCCCGCGCCCGCGCCATCGAGATGGCGGTGCGCATCTCCTCGAAGACGTCGAAGGACGGCGTTGACGCCGGCGAGTCGGTGCCGAGCCCGACGCGGACGCCGGCGGCACGGAGCTCCTCGAGCGGCGCGATCCCGCAGCCGAGGAGCGCGTTCGAGCGCGGGCAGTGCGCCACAGGAACGTCGCGCGCGGCGAGCAGGGCGATCTCCTCGTCGTTCACCTCGACGCAGTGGGCGCAGAGGAGGTCGGGGCCGAGCACCGGCTCCAGCGTCGCGACGGCGCGCTTGCCGGTCGGCGGCACCAGGATCGGGATGCCCTCGAGCGGGCCGGTCCCGTGCTCCAGCCACTCGTTCTCGTTCGCGCTCTCCGCGAGGTGCGTGCCGACGGGTATCCCGAGCGAGAGGCACCAGCGGTACGTCTCGAGCGAGCAGGTGTACGGGGCGTGCGGCGAGATGCCGATGCGGACGAGCGCGGTCTCGTCGAGCCGCGCGCGCTTTTCCTCGAACTGCCGCTGCGCCTCGGCGGGGTCGCCTGCGAACACTTCGAGGTACACGATCGCGCGCAGGCCGAGGTCGGCGGACGCAGTCGCGGCGGCGCCGGCGAAGCTGTAGTCGGCCGTCGTCGTGATCCCAGCGCGCAGCGAGTCCAGCACGCCGCGGCGCGCGATCGCGACCATCGCGTCGTCGTCGAGACGGTTCTTGCGCTCGACGTGCGTCTTGATCCAGGGGCCGAACGCGTGCCCGTCGCCGAAGCCCGCATAGACGGCGTACTCGAGGTGCGAGTGCGCGTTGACGAAGCCCGGGACGATCGCCGCGTCGGCGTAGTGGCGCTCGGCGCGGCCCTCGGTCACCTCGACGATCGCGCCGTCCTCGTAGCGGACGAGCCCGTCTTCGATCGGGGGCCCGTCGACGGGGAGCACCCAGCCTGCGGAGACGGCGTTCACGTGCCGGGGGGCGCAGTTGACGACCGGGCGGCGCGCCGCTCGAAGATCACGGACGCCCAGATCGACGCCTCGAAGAGCGTCCACATTGCGAGCAGCTCGAGGCCGGTCGTAGCCGGGTCGGGCCCCGGGAGGGCCATCGCGACGACCGCCGTGATGAAATAGCCGAGACGCCGCTGTTTGCGCAACGTCCGCGACGAGAGCACCCCGAGGTGGACCAGCCCGACCACGACGAGCGGCAGCTCGAAAATGACGACGACGCCCAGTAGGACGGTCGAGACGAACGTGTAGTACGGCTTTGCCTGGATGAGCTGGACGAACTGACCGTTGTCGTAGTTCGTCAACCAGTGGATCGCGTTCGGCAGAAGGAGGTAGTACCCGAACGCGAGCCCGCCGAGGCCGAGGAGACCCGCGACGCCGGCAAGAACGAAGGCGTGACGCTCCAGGCGCGGGTCGAAGGCCGGCGCGAAGAACGCCCACACCTGCCAGAGCGTGACCGGTAACGAGAGGACGAAACCGGCGTAGACGCTGACGCGCAGGGATACGGTGAACGGCTCGGCGACGCCGAATGTGTACGTGCGCCGATGGTTCGCCGGCAGCGGCCGATTGAGCCAGTCGAGGATGTGCGTGTGGAAGACGTACGCGACGATCGTCGCGATGACGAGGGCGCCGAGAACGATGAAGATGCGCCAGCGCAGCTCCTCGAGATGCTCGACGAGCGATGCCTCTTCACCATGCGCGAGCTTGCGCGGAGGGCGCAGCGCCCGCAACCGCATCCGACGCTAGTGGACGGTTTCGTTCTCGCGCGGCGGCGCGGGAGCGGTGGTGTCCTGCGTGCCGACCGGCGGTTGCGCCGTGATCTGCTGGGGCTCATGGTGATCGTGTCCGGTGACGGAGTCCTTGAACTCGCGCATCCCGACTCCGAGTGAGCGGCCGATCTCGGGCAGCCGCTTCGCACCGAAGAGCAGGAGGGCGAGCAGCAGGATGATGATCAGGTGGGTCGGGCTCGTCAGTCCGGTCATGTGAGGCCAGCGTATCAGCGTTTGGAGCGCAATCGAGCCCGGGCAAGAAGGTTCACAGATGCACAAGAAGCCACTGTCCGAGCAGGTGGTCGTGGTCACCGGCGGCTCGGCGGGCCTTGGCCGGGCCGTTGCGCGCCTCGCAGCCTCGCGTGGGGCCCGGGTCGTGGTCGCGGCACGCGGTGCCGACGGCCTCGACGGCGTCGCTCGCGAGCTCGGCGAAGCGGGCCATGTCGTCGAAGCGGACGTCTCCTCGCTCGACGACTGCCACCGGATCGTCGAGGAGGCACTCGACCGCTTCGGGCGCATCGACACGTTCTGCGCGAACGCGATGGTCACCGTCTACCAGGAGGCGCGCGACCTGAGGCCCGAGGAGCTTCGCCGTGTGATGGACGTCAACTTCATGGGCGGCGTCAACTGCTACTGGGCCGCGCTGCCGCACCTCGTCGAGTCGAAGGGCACCTTCGTGCAGGTCGCGTCGGCGCTCTCCTACCGCGGCATCCCGCTGCAAGCGGCGTACTGCTCGTCGAAGGCCGCGCTGCGGACGTTCTTCGAGAGCGCGCGCGTCGAGCACCGTAAGCATCACATCCCGGTCGCCATCTCCGTCGTCCTCCCCGGCGCGATCAACACCCCGCAGTTCGACACTGCGCGGCAGTACATCGGGACGCAGCCGCAGCCGGTCCCGCCGATCTACGAGCCGGAGCCGTTCGCGGAGGGGGTCATCCACTGTTTCGAGCACCCGGTGCGCGAGCTGCCGCTCGGCTGGGGCGCCCAGAAGCTCCTCTGGGGGCAGAAGCTCTCGCCCCGCGCGGGCGACGCAGTCCTGCTGCGGAGCGGCTGGGACGGCCAGCACACGGGCGAGGACAAGCCGGTCGGATCGCCGGACAACCTCTTCGAGCCGCTGCCGGGGGACCGTGGCGCCCGCGGCCGCTTCACCCCCGAGTCACGGGAGAGCACGGTCTGGACGTCCCTCCGGCTGCGGCGCTGGCTGCTCGGAACCGCGCTCGTGGGGGTGGGCTTGGCTACGATGGGAGCCACGACCGGACGGGCGAAATCGCTCGTTCGCTAGCCCTCTAGGAGTCCGCTTGGCAACGCTCGAGTTGAAGAATCTGCACGTCGCGCTGGAGGACGGCACCGAGATCGTCAAGGGTGTCGATCTGGCGATCTCGTCCGGCGAGGTGCACGCGATCATGGGCCCGAACGGGTCGGGCAAGTCGACGCTCGCGTACGCGATCGCCGGCCATCCGGCGTACGAGATCACGAAGGGCCAGATCCTCCTCGACGGCGAGGACATCACCGAGGCCGGCGCCGACGAGCGCGCGCAGGCCGGGCTCTTCCTCGCGTTCCAGTATCCGCACGCGATCCCGGGCGTCACGGTCACGAACTTCTTGCGGCAGGCGCTGAACGCCGTGCGCAAGGCGAAGAACGGCGGCGTCGACGACCCGATGCCCGTGCCGGAGTTCCGCAAGCTCTTCCTCGCGAAGATGGACGACCTGAAGGTCTCGCGCGAGCTCGCGTCGCGCTATCTGAACGACGGGTTCTCGGGTGGCGAGAAGAAGCGCGTCGAGATCCTGCAGATGGCGATGCTGCAGCCGAAGATCTCCGTGCTCGACGAGACCGACTCCGGTCTCGACATCGACGCGTTGAAGATCGTCGCAGAGGGCGTGCAGCAGCTCGTCGGCCCCGACATGGGCGCGCTCGTGATCACGCACTACCAGCGGATCCTGAACTACATCAAGCCCGACTTCGTCCACGTGTTCGTCGGTGGGCGGATCGTCGAGGAAGGCGGGCCCGAGCTGGCCGAGAAGCTGGAAGTCTCCGGCTACGAAGAGTGGGAAGGGAAGGCGGCCGCCTGATGGCTCAGACCGAGACCGAGATCGTCCAGGAGATCGGGAGCGACTACGGCGTCAAGTACGGGTTCTCGAACCCGGACGAGGCCGAGGCGTACTTCTTCAAGTCGGGCCGCGGCCTCTCGCACGAGCTCGTCGAGGCCATCTCCGAGCACAAGAGCGAGCCGGACTGGATGCGCAAGTTCCGCCACAAGTCGCTCGACTATTTCCTCGCGCGCCCGATGCCCAAATGGGGCGGGATGCCGACGCTCGGCGAGATCGACTTCGACAACATCTTCTACTACATCAAGCCGACCGCCTCCCAGGCCGACGCGTGGGAGGACCTCCCGTCCGACATCAAGGACACGTGGGACAAGCTCGGCATCCCGGAGGCGGAGAAGAAGTACCTCGCGGGTGTCGGCGCGCAGTACGAGAGCGAGGTCGTCTACCACAAGCTGCAGGAGTCGCTGACCGCGCAGGGCGTGATCTTCCTCGACACCGACACCGCGCTCCGCGAGCACGAGGACCTCTTCAAGCAGTACTTCGGGACGATCATCCCGCAGAACG
>CAZDEX010000119.1:0-1589 GCA_964504405.1 uncultured Gaiellales bacterium
GCCCTGCGTCGGCGGGATCGAGGCGGACGATCGCGCCGAGCTCCGCACCCAGCTCCGGGTAGGCGCGCTCGAACCGGCGCAGCGAGTCGAAGCCGTCCAGGATCGACGCGTTCTCCGCCGGGAGCGTTCGGATCAGGAGCCGAGCGAGGTACGTCGTCGCCCAGGTGACGAGGAAGGCAGCGCTCAGCGTCTCGCCGCGCCGTCCGCGGCCCGCCGCGATGAGGGCGGCGGTGACGGTCTTGCCGAACAGGAAGGCGTCGTCGCGTGGTGCGCGCGGATTCGCGGCGACCTCTTCCACGCGCTCTGCGACCCCGCCGCGGTCGAGGAGCACGCGGTAGCGGTTTACGCCGGCGAGCGCGATCTCTTCGAGGTCGAACACCGCGAACTCGAGCAGGTGGCCGTCGTCGTAGATCACGAGCAGCCCATGGTCGGTCTCGCGCACCGAAACCGCGATCCGGTCCTGCTCGGGCAGCCACGTGAGATCGTTGCGCAGCTCCTCCTGCCCGCCGGCCGGAGTGATGACGAAGAAGTCGTGATCCGACCACTCGTCCGGTGCGTAGTCGCGGTCGGCCATCGAGCCGACGGCGACGAGGCCGATCGCCCGCGCGTCCGAGCGCAGACGCTCGGTCAGGTCGCGCGTGAAGGCGTGGTACTCGTCGGCGCGCACTACTCGGGCGAGCGGTAGGCGCGCTGCGCGTCGGCGACCATCGCACGATGATATGCCGGGCGCCGACGGCGTAGGCTTCGCGCATGCTCGCCGCCGACACGTGGACGAACTGGGTCGGGAATCAGACGTGCAAGCCGATCGAGATCGCCGTGCCGCGCAGCGAAGACGAAGTGGCGACGCTCGTCGCGGACGCCGCGCAGCGAGGGCTCTCCGTGCGTGTCGCGGGCGCGGGCCATTCGTTCACGCCGGTCGTCACGACGGACGGTTTGCTGCTCGACATGCGCGGGCTCGGCGGCATCCGCGCGATCGATCCGGAGCGCCGTCGCGTCGTCGTCGGCCCCGCGACGACCATCGGCGACTTCGGCAAGCCGCTGTGGGCGAGCGGGCTCGCGCTCGCGAACCAGGGAGACATCGTCGCCCAGCAGATCGCCGGCGCCGTGTCGACCGCGACGCACGGCTCGGGCCTGAAGCTCGGCTGCTTCTCGTCGTCCGTGCGCCGCATGCGCATCGTCACGCCGAGCGGTCAGGTGATCGACATCGGCGAAGACGATCCCGATGCGCTCCACGCCGCCCAGGTTTCCGTCGGGATGCTCGGCGCCATCACCGAGCTCGAGCTCGAGGTCGCCTCCGCCTACCGGCTGCGCGAGCGCATCGAAGACTGGCAGTGGGCAGAGGCATGGGAGCGCTTCGACGACCTCGCGCGCTCGCACCGCCATTTCTCGTTCTTCTGGATGCCGTCGGACGACTCGGCGGCGCTCTACGCGCTCGAAGGCGCGAGCGCCGACATGGCGCACGTGAAGATCTACGACGAGGTCGACGAATCGGTGCCGAACTCGGACGAGCCGCGGCGGCGGGTGGCGCCCGCGCACGTCATCTATCCGATGGTCTACGAGCCGAACTTCCACGAGCTCGAGTACTTCGT
>CAZDEX010000119.1:1689-6422 GCA_964504405.1 uncultured Gaiellales bacterium
TGGGGGAAGCTGCACTTCCTCACGCGCGAGCAGCTGTACGAGCGCTACCCGCGCGCGGGCGACTTCGTCGAGGCCCGGCGCAGGCTCGATCCGAGAGGGACGTTCCTGAACGAGCACCTTCGACCGCTCTTCGCCTAGTTGGCACAGGTCGTCGCACTGCTCCGCGGCGTGAACGTCGGCGGCAACCGCAAGCTGTCGATGGCCGAGCTGCGCGAGACGCTCGCCGCAGCCGGGTACGGCGAGGTGCGCACGCACCTGCAGAGCGGGAACGTGCTCCTCGACAGCGGCAAGCGGCCGGCAACGCTCGAGCGCGAGCTCGAAAAGCTGCTCGGGGTGCAGGTGCTCGTCCGCACCCACGACGAGCTCGCGGACGTCGTCGCGCGCGATCCGTTCGGCAAGGTCGCGACGAACGGCTCGCGCTACTTCGTCACGTTCCTCTCCGGGCCGGTCGACGACGTGCCGAGCCTCGACTCCGGCGACGGCGAGCTGTTCGCCGTGAGCGGGCGCGAGATCTACGCGTGGCTGCCGAACGGGATCCGCGACTCGAAGCGCGCGCAGCTGCTGACGGAGCGGAAGCTCGGCGTCGTCCCGACGACGCGCAACTGGAACACCGTCACGAAGCTGGTGGAGCTGACTCAGGCGTAGGGCGGGCCGCCCATGTACTTGAAGCCGCTGTCGACGGCGAGCGTCACGACGAGCGCGTCCTGCGGCAGCTCGTCGGCGAGCCGCATCGCCGCGACCACGTTCGCGCCGGTGGAGATGCCGGCGAAGATCCCCTCCTCGCGTGCTAGGCGCAGCGTCATCGCGATCGCAGCGTCGTCCTCGATCGGCCAGACGTCGTCCACCCGGTCGGCGTCCCAGTGAGGCGGGACGAGCCCCGTCCACCCCTGCATCGCGAACGATCCCTGCGGGCCGCCGGTGATCGCGGCCGACCCGGCCGGTTCGAGCGCGACAATGCGAACGTTGCCGCGGCGTTTCTTCAGCGCCTCCGAGATGCCCATCAGGGAGCCCGCGGTCCCGATTCCGTGGCAGTACGCGGTGACCGCGCCGCCCGTCTGGTCCCAGATCTCGCGCCCGAGCTGCTCGCGGTGGCCGGGGATGACGTACGGGTTGTCGAACTGATCGGTCGCGTACACCCCGGGCTCGCGGGCGAGTTCGGCGGCGCGCGCCACCATGTTGTCGGCGTCCTGCGCGGTCACGCGGCCGCGGCCCTCTACCGCGGGGATCAGCTCGAGCTCTGCCCCGAGGGCGATGCGAGTGCGGTACCCCTTCCGCGCGGCAGACGAGCGCAAGTGCCGGGCCCGTGCTGCCGCCCGTGTACTCCACGACGGTTGCGCCGGGCTCGACGAGCCCGTCGCGCTCCGCTCCTTCGATCATCGAGAGCGCCATGCGGTCCTTCATCGAGCCCGTGGGGTTGCGGTACTCGAGCTTGACCCAGATCTCCGCGCCGCTCGCCGGCGCGACGTGACGCAGGCGGACGAGCGGCGTGTTGCCGATCGCGTCGAGGATGCTCGTGTCGCGCATCGCTGCCACGACTATCGCACGGGATAGCATCGAGACGATGCTCCTCTTCAACAGCGCGGTCTCGGGCAACTGTTACAAGGTTCGGCTGCTGCTCGCGCACCTCGGGCTGCCGTACGAGATCCGTGAGGTGGACGTCGTCGACCGCTCGACACGGCCGGAGCTCCTCGGCGATCTGAATCCTGCATTGCGCGTGCCGACGCTTGTCCTCGACGACGGCCGCGCACTCGGCGAATCCGGCGCGATCCTCTGGTACTTCGGCGAAGGCTCGCGCTTCGTGCCGGCCGACCGGTACGAGCGCGCACAGGTGCTGCAGTGGATGTTCTTCGAGCAGTACGACCACGAGCCTGCGATCGCGGTCGTGCGCTTCCTTGTTGCATACGCCGGCAAGCCTCTTGACGAGGCCTTCATCGAGTCACGCCGCAAGGCGGGCTATCGCGCGCTCGACGCGATGGAGCGGCACCTCGGCGGACGCGACTGGCTGGTCGGCGAATCGATGACGCTCGCCGACATCGCGCTGTACGCGTACACGCACGTGGCAGACGAAGGCGGCTTCGACCTGACGCGATATCCGTCGATCAACGCGTGGCTCGCGCGTGTTGCGGCCGAGCCCGGGCACGTTCCGATCGACGCCTAGGCGATGGTGATCGGCGCGCCGACGAGCGCGCCCGCGTGCAGCCGGACCTGCCACCCGTGCTGCAGACGCCCCGTCCAACGGAAGAACCCGCCTGCGCCTGCTTGCACGGTTGCAAGCGTCACCCACCGCGAGCCAACGAGCCGCTCGAGGCGCCCCGTGGCCGCCGCCGGCGCGCGGAACTGACCCCACAGCTGCGTAGGCGTGGCCTGCGCAAGCGGCAGCTCGAACGCCGCGTAGGCCGGCTTCTGCGCGTTCGTCAGCGTGACGAGCCCGCTCTGGAAGCGCGCGATCTGCGGTTCGTCGCGATAGAGGAAGTGGAGCAGCAAATCGACGCGCGGAGTCTTGTACGCGGCGTACGCGCCCTCGCCGACGTACTGCGCCTGAAGCGCAAGTGGAACGCCGAGCAGAGGGTCGGGCGGGTTGCTCTGGTAGCCGTACTCGGTGAGCCAGATGCGCGCACTCGGCCAGCTGCGCGACACGAGCCCGACAAGCTTGCCGATCGTTGCCATGGTGATCGTGGCGCAGTGAGCGCAGCCGCCGCTGAGCGGCGACTCGCGCTTCGGGTCGAGCGGATACGGGTTGTGCGCGTACGCGTCGAGCTTCGCGTGCGCGGCGCGCATGCCGAGCAGCCACGCGATCGGTGACACGCCCCCGGTTGCTGCGCGTGGGGCCGTGCCGCCGCCTGCGACCTGCGCGCCGTGAATCGCGGCGTGGATGGCCGTGTACGCCGGATTGAGGAGGCGCGACGTGTAGATGCTCGGGCTGGTCGGTTTCAGCCAGCGCGCCTGGTTCGGCTCGTTCCAGATCAACCAGCGCTTCACCCAGGGATACTGCTGCGCGGCCGCGCTCGCGAATGCGCCGAAGGTCGCGGGGGACGTCGGCGCGTAATTCGTGCCGTGACCGCCGTTCGCCCAGCTCGGCGTTCCCACGAGCTGCACGACGACGTCCATCCCCGCCGTGTGCAACGCCTGCAGCACGGGGTCGACGGTGCTCCAGTCGTAGGCGGAGTCCGACGGATCGGCGGGCGTCGTCGGCTTCGTCGGCGCGACCTGGTCCCAGCGCACGCTGAACCGCACGACCTGCACGCCGATCGACCGCAGCTTCGCGACGCGCGCGTCGACCGAGCCGGGGCCGCTCGCCAGCCACGCGTCGTCGGTGAGGCCGTACTTGACGCCCGGCGCGGCGGCCGCCTGCTGCGCGGCGGCGAGGGCGATCAAGCAGGTCACGATTGTGACGAGACGACGGGGGCTCACAGGCACAAGTTGATCGGGACGTGTCCGTTGCAAACCTGTGTGGACACGCTTTCACAGATTTATGACGAAGCCGTTTCCCACCTGTTGCGATTGTGGGACTACGGTCGTCCCATGACCAAGACGGCGACACCCTGGGGAACCGCGACGCTCGTCGAGCGGTTGACCCTCAGGCAACAGGCGGGCGACAAGCGGTTTGCGTCCGTCGTCGAGCTGCTCGAGGACGCTCGCGGCGAGCGGCTCGTGCGCTTCGCCTACTCGACCGACGGCACCACCCGGCGGGGCCCGGTCACCTTGCGCGAACGCGACGTCGAGCGCCTGCGCGAGGCGCTCGCGAAGACGCCCGAGCTCGCGGATGTGCTCGGCGGAGCGGTGGGGGTTGCCTAGACGGCGGTCGCGAGCGACAACCGAGCGGCATCGACGAGCGAGCCCAGGATCAGCGCACCGTCGGCCGAGCCGAGCAGCGGGTCGACCGCGTGCTCCGGATGCGGCATCAGCCCGAAGACGTTGCCGTCGGCGTTCAGGACTCCGGCGACGTCTGCGATTGCGCCGTTCGGGTTGGCGCCCTCCGCGTAGCGCAGCGCGAGCTGCTGTGTCGAATCGAGATGCGCGAGCAGCTCGTCGTCGGCGAACCAGCAGCCGTCTCCGTGCTTGACCGGGATCGTGAGCTCGTGTCCCGGCTGGCAGCGCGAGGTGAACGGGGTGTCCGTGCGCTCGACCACGAGCGCGACGTCACGGCAGACGAACGAGAGCGACTCGTTCGGGCGCAGGGCGCCCGGGAGCAGCCCCGCCTCGGTGAGGATCTGGAAGCCGTTGCAGATCCCGAGCACGAGCCCGCCGGCGGCCGCGAACGCCTCGACGGCGCGCATCGCCGGTGAGAAGCGGGCGATCGCGCCGCAGCGCAGGTAGTCCCCGTACGAGAACCCGCCCGGGAGGACCACCGCTGCCGTCTCGTGCGGGAGCGACTCCTCCGTGTGCCAGACGCGCCGCGCGTCGGCGCCGAGCCGCTCGAGCGCGAGCTGTGCGTCGCGGTCGTCGTTCGAGCCCGGCCAGACGACGACCGCGATCACGGGCCGCGGATCGCTCACGCGCGCCGCACCTCGATCTCGTAGCTCTCGATCAGCGGGTTCGCGAGCAGCTGCCTGCACATCTCGTCGAGCTGCGCCCGCGCCTCGTCCGGATCGTCCGTCGCGAGCTCGACGTCGACGAGCCGCCCGATGCGGGCCTCGCCGACCTCGAAGCCGAGGTGGCGCAGCGAGCTCTCGACCGCCTGCCCTTGCGGGTCGAGGATGCCGGGCTTCGGCCGCACGAGGACCGTTGCCTTC
>CAZDEX010000120.1:0-6410 GCA_964504405.1 uncultured Gaiellales bacterium
AGCCGCGACGAATCTCGGTGCGCGACACCGCCAGCTTCTCCCGCGACGTGCGCGACCGCGCCCGCTCGACGACCTCGTTCGCGTCCGCGATGCACTCCGCGATCCGGTCGTCCGCCGCCTGCATCTCGGCGCGAAGCTTCTCCGCCTCGGCATCGTCTCCGGCGTACACAGCGCCGCCGAACGCGTATTGGAGCTGTGAGCGCTTCCGCGCGCAGATCGTCGCCTCGACGCGTAGACGTGCGATCTCGCGACCCGCGTACGTCCAGGCGCGCACCGACGCGCCGGTGAATCCGGCGAGCGCCCGGGTCTGGTCGACGGCTGCGGCCGCGACGCGATCGAGCGGCGATGAGCGGCGACGGCGCGCCTGCTCGGCGTACAGCGCGCCCAGGAGGAGCGCGGCCATGAGCAGCAGGAGCCCGACGGGGAGCGAGCCCGTGATGAGCAGGACGAGCCCCGCACCGAAGAGCACGGCGGCGGCGAAGGCTGCGAGCACGTGCGGCGTCAACCCGAAGTAGCGCGGCTCGGCGCGCTCCCACGACGGCGGCGATTCCGCGGCCGGCGGAACCTGGAACCTCTGCGTGTCGCTCTCGGGCTGCACGGCGCTAGTGGAGCGCGCGCGTGCGATGAACGTAGTCCTCCACCGCGTGGAGGAAGCTCTCGTCGCACGCCAGCTCGGTGAGGGTCACCTTGGTCTCGTCGTCGAGATCGCGGTCGTCCTCCAGCTCCCGAAGGAACGGCTGGAGGCGCCCGTTCTGCGAGAGATGCGCCATCCGAAGGAAGAGGTTCCGTGTGTCCTCGTCCTGGGAGATCGCCTCGAGCGACTCGATGTCTTGGAGCCAGAGCCCGTCCACGAAGGTGCAACGGGACCAGGGCCGCGCCGGTTACGGTGCCGCGCCGCGCTGCCTCATGGGGTCGCGAGCCGCTCGAGCGCCTCGGCCAGCTCCTCGAGCTGGACCTCGCTGTCGACCGGGATGTGCAGGCCGGCCACGCCGACCTTCGCCTCGAAGCCCGTCAGGAGCCGGACCGCCTCCTTGACCCGGGCCGCCAGGGCCGGATCGACGCTCGTGGCCGTCCGCTCCTTCGTGCGCGCACCGGCCCAGCGCGCAGCCCGCTCGGCGGCGCGCACCGAGAGGCCCTCCTTGACGATCCTGCGCGCCAGGCGGCGGCGGCCGTCGTGGTCGGGGACGGAGAGGACCGCCCGGGCGTGGCCCTCGGTCAGCTCGTTCCGGCCGATCATCGACAGCACGTCCTCGGGGAGCTCGAGGAGCCGGATCCGGTTCGAGACGGTCGGCTTCGACTTGCCGACGCGGTCCGCGATCTCGCCGAGCGACAGCCCGAACTCGTCGATCAGCACCGCGTAGGCGCGCGCTTCCTCGATCGGCGAGAGGTCCTCGCGCGCGACGTTCTCGACCAGGCCGAGCAGCAAGGTGTCGCGGTCGTCCGCCTCTCGCACGACGGCCGGGACGGTCGCGATCCCCGCCTCCTTCGCCGCACGCCACCGGCGCTCGCCCGCGATCAGCTCGTAGCCGCCCTCGAGCCGCGGCCGCACGACGACGGGCTGGATCAGCCCCTGCGCCTTGATCGATTCGGCGAGGCCGCTGACGGCCTCGTGATCGAAGCGCTTGCGCGGCTGCTTCGCGTTAGCGTGGATCTGGTCGACGGCGATGTGCGCGAGCTCGGGCGCCGCGCCGCCGATCAGGACCTCGAAGCCTCTTCCGAGACCGCGCCTAGGGACGCTCGACAAGCTCCATCGCCACCTTCCAGTAGGCCTCGGCGCCGCGGGAGCGCCGGTCGTAGTGGGTCACGGGAACCCCGTGGCTCGGCGCCTCCGCGACGCGCACGGAGCGCGGGACGACGGCGTCGAAGACCAGCTTGCCGAAGTGCTTGCGCACCTCCGCCTCGACGTCCGCGGAGAGGCGCGTGCGCGAGTCGGCCATCGTCAGGAGCACGCCGGCGATCTCGAGCTTCGGGTTGAGCCGCGTCTTGATCAGGTTGATCGACTGCACGAGCTGCGCGAGCCCTTCGAGCGCGTAGTACTCCGTCTGCACGGGGACGATCACGCTGTCCGCCGCGGCGAGCGCGTTCACGGTCAGGGCACCGAGCGACGGCGGGCAGTCGAGGAGGACGAAGTCGTAGCCGTCGGTCTGCTGCAGCGCGTCCGCGAGGTAGCGATCGCCGTCCTCGCGCTGCGCGAGCTCGACCGCGGCCCCCGCGAGCTCGGGCTTCGACGGCACGAGCGAGAGATTCGGGAAGGCCGTCGGCTTCGCGAGCGACGAGAGCGGCGCGCCGTCGAGCAGGTCGTAGGTCGACGTGCCGTTCGCGCGCATCCCGAGCCCGGACGTCGCGTTCGCCTGCGGGTCGAGGTCGACGACGAGCGCCCGCTCGCCGGCTTCCGCGAGGCACGCGGCGAGGTTGATCGCGGTCGTCGTCTTGCCGACGCCGCCCTTCTGGTTCGCGAACGCGTAGACCTTCGCCACCCGCCCAATCTAGCCGTGAGAGCGGATGCCGAAAGCCGCATCACAGGACGATTTCGCCGCACTTTGGTCGGACTTCACACCCGTCGTTTGGCGACGTTCGAACTGCGCCGCGGCAGCGCCAAACCGCGAGCGAACAGCGATCGCGGGTCGGCTGTGGACAACTTGTCACAGTCTCGTCACGTCGTTTGGCGTCGAGACGGGGCCTACGCGAGGGGGCGCTTCTTGGCCATGCCCGGGCGGCGCGGGAAGCCCGGCGGTGTCGGGTCGAGCTTCTGCAGCACGAAGAAGCCGGGCGGCGACTCCGCGAGCTCCGCGCCGAGCCGCGAGGCCGCCTCGGCGACGCGCACCGGCTCTGCCGACGGGCCGACCCACAGGATCGCCGCGCCGCCGACGCGGACGAGCGGCAGGCACCACTCCGCGGCCGTCGGCGGATGCGCGAGCGCCTTCGCGACCGCGACGCCCGCCCAGTCGGTCTCCTGCTCCTCGGCGCGGCCCCAGACGACGCGTGCGTTCGGCGGCGCCCACTCTTCGAGGAACTCCGCCTTGCGCCGCTCCGCTTCGATGAGGACGAACTCGCGGGCGGGCAGGTGATGGGCGAGTGGGATACCGGGCGCACCGCCGCCCGAGCCGACGTCGACGACGGGGCCTTCGTACTGCGAGACGAGCTCCACGCCGCGCAGCGAATCCTCGAGCAGCACGCGCCGCGCCTCCTCGACGTCGAGGGCGGTCAGGCCTGGAGTCGCGACGACGGCAGCGAGCCAGCCGTCAGGGAACGAAGACGACGACGTACCGATTCGGCTCAGCTCCCTCGCTCGAGGTCTCGACCCCGTCGACGTCCTTCAAGTGCTCGTGCACGACCTTGCGCTCGACGGAGGTCATCGGCTCGAGGAGAACGCGGCCGCCTTCGTCGCGTGCCTGCTCGGCGGCGCGCATCGCGATCCCCTCGAGCGTCGCGCGCCTGCGGTCGCGGTACCCGGCGGCGTCGATCGTCACCGGCTTGCCGGCGCCGGAGCGGAACAACGCGGCGTTCGTCACCGCCTGCAGCGCGTCGATCGTCTGGCCGTGCTTACCGATCAGGAGACCGAGGTCGTCACCGGTGCAGGTGACGACGATCTCCTCGTCGGACTCGCGCACGCTCACGCGCGCGTCGATCCCCATCGCACCTACCACGCGCTCGACGATCCCGCGCACACGCGAGCCGGCGTCGCTCTCGTCCTCACGCGCAATCGGCTCGGGCGAGACGCCGGCATCGACCTCGATCCGCGCGACGACACGAGCGGGCGTGTAGCCGACGCCGAGCAGGCCGCGCTCGCCCTCCGACACGACCTGGAAGTGCACGTTCGCCTTGTCGATCCCGGGCGCCATGCGCTCGAGGTCGCGCAGCGCCTTCCATTTGGCCTCACCGACCGTCTCGCCTGTGGCCTCGACGGACAGCTCCTCGGTCACCGCCGCGCGCGGCCCTTCTTCTTCACACGACGCGGCTGCTGCGGGGCGGCGGGTGGCGGCTTCGCGGGCTGCGTCTCTGCGCCGTTGTCCTGGCTCTTCGGCGGCGTGCGCGACGAGCGCTTCGGCCCGGCGGGAAGGGCGCTCACGTCGCCGGGCTTCGGGACGAGCTTGCGCGTGACGAGGCCCTGTCCGACCGTCCAGAGGTTCGTCGTCATCCAGTAGAGGATCAGGCCCATCGGGAACTGCGCGACGAACGTGATGAAGATGATCGGCAGGAACATCATGATCCGCCGCTGCGTCTTGTCCATCGTCGTCCCCATGAAGTACGTCGACGCGACCTGCGAGCCGCCGTAGATCGCGAGCAGCAGGAAGCCCGACCAGTGCGACGTCGCCTTCGCGGAGATGCTCGGGACGATGTGCAGCCACGAGCCTGTGATGTGGTGCGACTGGTGCTTGAGCGTGAAGTACAGCGCGATGAAGACGGGGAACTGCGCAAGGAGCGGCAGGCACGACGCCGCGGGGTTGATGTGGTTCTCCTTGTAGAACTTCATCATCTCTTCGTTGAGCTTCTGACGGTCGCCCTTGTACTTCTTCTGGATCTCCTTCATCTGCGGCGCGTGCGCCTGCATCGCCTGCATCGAGTGGATCTGGCGCACCGTCAACGGTACGAGCACGATGCGGACGAGGATCGTCAGCGCGACGATCGACCACGCCCACGGGAGCCCGACGGTCGCGTGGAAGAAGTCGAGGATCGACTTCATCACGTTCTCGAGCGGTTGCAGGATCGAGAAGACGATCACGGGTAATCGACTCCCCCGTGCGACCACGGGTTGCAGCGCAGGAGGCGCCAACCGGCCATCGGCAGGCCGCGCAGCACGCCGTGCTTGCGGATCGCGAGCGCGGCGTACTCCGAGCACGACGGGTGGTACTTGCACGTGTTCGCCGGCAGGAGCGGCGAGATCAGAAGCTGGTAGAGCCGGATCGGCGCAATCGCGATCGCCTTCACGCCGCCACCTTCGAGAGCACCTCGTCGACCCGCGCCTCGAGCCACTCGTGCCCGTTCGACTCGACGGCTTCGGGGAGCCCCTGGCGCACGACGAGCACGTAGTCGTTGGTCGGCGGCTCGGCCTCGAGCCGGCCACGGACGATCTCGCGCAACTGCCGCTTGATCTTGTTGCGCACGACGGCGTTCCCGACGGCCCTCGGCACGGCGAAGCCCAGGCGCGGCGCACCGACCGCCTCGTCCCGCTCGAACCAGTAGAGGGTCAGGAAGCGCGTCGACACGGACCGCCCATGGCGGTAAACAGCATCGAAGTCGCGGGAGCGTGAAAGACGGTTCCTGCGCTGCACGGCTTACGCCGAGAGGCGCTTGCGGCCCTTCGCGCGCCGGCGCTTGAGGATCGCCTGGCCGGCACGGGTCGACATGCGCGCACGAAAACCGTGCTTGCGCTTGCGACGACGAACGTTGGGCTGATAGGTCCGTTTCATACGAAAGGGCCGACGATGGCCGGCCGCGGGCGAGTATAGCCGGACCGTTTCGGCACCTGGTTGTCCACAAGGGGAGGCGTGGGGAAAAGCCGTGGAAAGCGGCACAGAGGGCCCGCCGCACGCGGGCCTTTCCACACCTGTGGAGACTCGTGTGGAGGCGAGGTAAATCCCTGCAAATGACGCTAATTGACCCGATGGGACGGGGCGAGAAATCCTCATTGAAAGGCGCCTGGGGACGCTGCTATGCTCGCCAGCCCCAGAGGTCGAGGTAAGGAGCGGGCACCAGCGTGGAACGGCAAATCGAGCTGACGGCGGACGGCCTCTGGAACGACGTTTCCGCCCGGCTCCGGGAAGCGCTGAACGACACCACCTACTCGACGTGGTTCGGGGAGGTCGGCGGGGCCGAGCTCGACGGCGAGACCTTCGCGATCCTCGTCCCGAACGACTTCACACGCGAGTGGATCGAGGGGCACTTCCTCGACCTGATCCGCGCGGCGGTCAAGGACGCGAGCGGCGCCGAGCTGCGCGTGCAGCTCCGCGTCGAGGAGTCGCAGCCGGCCGCGGCCAGTGCCAGCGCCGTTCCGAGCGCGGTCACGCCGCTCCCGGCCGAAGTCACCTCCCCGCGTGCCGAGATCGCCGGCATCAACCCGAAGTACACGTTCGACTCGTTCGTGATCGGGTCGTCGAACCGCTTTGCGCACGCTGCGGCGCTCGCCGTCGCGGAAGCGCCCGCACAGGCCTACAACCCGCTCTTCATCTACGGCCACACGGGCCTGGGGAAGACGCACCTCCTGCACGCGGTTGCGAACTTCGTCACCGATCACGGCGGCGGGCTCACCTGCCGCTACGTCACGTCGGAGACGTTCATGAACGACTTCATCAACAGCCTCCGCGACAAGCGCATCGAGGGCTTCAAGCAGCGCTACCGCACCTACGACGTGCTCCTGATCGACGACGTGCAGTTCTTCGAGCACAAGGAGCGGATCCAGGAGGAGTTCT
>CAZDEX010000121.1:0-4601 GCA_964504405.1 uncultured Gaiellales bacterium
ACGATGAAGAACAGCGTCGGGTCGGCGCGCACCTGTTCGTACTTGCCGATCGGCACGACGATCCGCTCGACACAGTCGATGTCGCCGCATTCGCAGACGATGTGCATCTGGTCGTCGCTGACCCCGGCCATGCCGCGCTGCAGCTCCTCGACCTGCTCGTTGACGGCGCGGAAGAGCGCCTCGTTCTCGCCGATTCGCTGCGCGCGATTGTCCATCGAGGGGGTATGCGCGCAGCGCGCGGTTCGTACACGCGGGTCAGATCGTGCGGTTCTGCTTCTCGGCCGCGCGCTTCTCGCTCCGCTTCTCCTTGAGCGACTTCTGCGCCGGCTTCTTCGCGCCCTTCTTCGGCTTCTGCTGGCCCTTCATCGTGTCTCCTAATCCTCGAGGTGCTCGGCGGCGGGGACGTCTTCCGCGCCCACGGATTCCCGCTCGGTGGCGTAGAGGTCGTCCTTGCGGCCCTCGTAGTCCTCCCGGTCGACGGCCCGCTCGTAGGGCGTCATCCGCGATTCCTCCTCGGCCCGCTCGATCGCGCGCTCGTCCTCACCTTTCGACCAGCGACGGAACAAGTCCTTGAGCCCCATCGGAAAAGTTTCTCACAGACGGCTGCGACGGTCGCGCGCGCCCCCTTGACACGCGCGTGTTCGTGTAGTCAAATGACTTAGTCATATGTCTAATCCCGATGATTCAGCTCCTGCAGACGAGCGACGGATGGCGCGTCGCGAACGCCGTCCGGGAGCCCGCGTGAGCGCGGCCACCCCGAAGTCCGCGGCGCGCGCCGGTGCCGAGGAGGCGCTGCTCGACGCGGCCGAACGCCTGCTTGTCGACATCGGCTATGCGCGCATCACGACCCGCCGCCTCGCGGAGGAGGCGGGCGTGAACCACGGCCTCGTCCACTACTACTTCGGCTCGAACGAGAACGTGCTCGTGCAAGCGCTCGAGCGGTTCACGGCGCGGCTGATCGCGAGACAGCGCGAGATGTACGCGGCCGACACGCCGTTCGCCGAAAAGTGGCGCACCGCGATGCATTACCTGGTGCAGGAGGACCTCACCTACGAAAAGGTGTGGCTCGAGCTGCAGGCGCTCGGCTGGAACGACCCGGCGTTGCGAGAGCGGCTCGTGCGCGTGAACAGCGAATGGCGCGCGGTGCTCACCGAGGCGTTCGACGAGCCGCGGCGCGCCCTCGGTATCGAGATGCCCCTCGACGCGCTCGTCTCGCTCGTCATGACCTTCAACCTCGGCGTGATCGTCGAGCGGCTCGGCGGAATCGACGCGGGGCACGACTCGCTCATCGAATGGATCGACCAATGGATCTCCAGCTAACCGCCGCGACGCGCGAGCAGACGCGTGCGCGGTATCCCGACGAGAGCGGCGACGTCGTGCGCGAGGGCGTGCGCCTCCACTGGGAGGTCTACGGGACAGTTGACCCGACCGTCCTCCTCCTCCCCACCTGGTCGATCGTCCACTCGCGGCACTGGAAGATGCAGATCCCGTACCTCGCGCGCCACTGCCGTGTCGTGACGTTCGACGGTCGCGGCAACGGCGCGTCGGACCGCCCGCTCGAAGGGTACGACGCGCGCACGTTCGCCCACGACGCACTGGCTGTGCTCGATGCGACGCGGACGGAGCGCGCGACGCTCGTGTCGCTCTCGCAGGGTGCGCAGTGGAGCCTCCTCCTCGCGGCGGAATACCCCGAGCGCGTCGCAGGCTCGGTGTTCATCTGCCCGGCCGTGCCGATCGGCGAATCGGTGCCGGGCCGGAAGCTGTACGCGTGGGACAAGGAGCTCGACACCGACGAGGGCTGGGCGAAGTACAACCGCCACTACTGGCTCCGCGACTACCGCGCGTTTCTCGAGTTCTTCTTCTCGCGGATGTTCACCGAACCGCATTCGACGAAGCCCATCGAGGATTGCGTCGGCTGGGGCCTCCAGACGACGCCCGAGGTGCTGATCGCGACGCAGGAAGAGGGGCTCGACGAGGGCGCGGCGCTGGAGCTCGCAGCGCAGATCGGGTCGCCCGTCCTCGTCATCCAGGGCACGGAGGACGCGATCACGGGGCCGGGCCGCGGGATCGCGCTCGCGGACGCAACCGGCGGCGAGCTCGTGCTGCTCGACGGCTCCGGGCACGGGCCGCACGTGCGCGACCCGGTGAAGGTGAATCGCCTCCTGCGCGACTTCGTCGTCCCCGCGCCGCGGCCGGCGCGCTGGACACGCGGACGCTCTCGCCGCAAGCGCGCGCTGTACGTCTCGTCGCCGATCGGCTTGGGGCATGCGCGCCGCGACGTCGCCATCGCCGACGAGCTGCGCAAGCTTCATCCCGATCTGGAGATCGATTGGCTGGCACAGGATCCGGTGACGCGCGTGCTCGCCGCGCGCGACGAGCGCATCCATCTCGCGAGCGCCTTCCTCACGAACGAGTCGGCGCACATCGAGAGCGAGTCGGCGGAGCACGACCTGCACGCGTTCCAGGCGATCCGCCGCATGGACGAGATCCTGCTCGCGAACTTCATGGTCTTCGATGACCTCGTGCGCGACGAGCAGTACGACTTGTGGATCGGCGACGAGGCATGGGAGCTCGACTACTACCTGCACGAGAACCCCGAGCTGAAGCGCGCCGCGTACGTGTGGCTGACCGACTTCGTCGGCTGGCTGCCGGTGGAGGACGAAGGCCCCATCACCGCCGACTACAACGCAGAGATGATCGAGCACATCGCGCGTTTCCCGCGTGTACGCGATCGCGCGCTGTTCGTCGGGAATGCGGACGACGTCGTGCCCGCGAGCTTCGGGCCCGACCTCCCACTGATCCGCGAGTGGACGGAACAGCACTTCGAGTTCCCCGGGTACATCACGGGCTTCGACCCTCGCGATCTCGGAGACCGCGCCGCGCTCGGCTATCGGGACGACGAGCGCGTGTGCGTGGTCACGGTCGGCGGTTCCGGCGTCGGGGCAAGCCTCTTGCGGCGTGTGATCGCCGCGTACCCCGAGGCAAAGGAGCGCGTTCCCGACCTGCGGATGATCGTCGTTGCCGGACCGCGCATCGATCCGCACGACCTGCCGCAACACGAGGGCCTCGAGGTGCGCGCGTACGTGCACGACCTCTATGAGCATCTCGCCGCGTGCGACCTCGCGGTCGTGCAGGGCGGACTGACGACGTCGATGGAGCTGACCGCGAACCGGCGGCCGTTCCTCTGCTTCCCTCTGCGGCACCACTTCGAGCAGAACTTCCACGTGTGCCACCGGCTCGATCGTCACCACGCGGGACGCCGCATGGAATTCGAGACCGATGGCCCTTCGGAGATCGCCGCCGCGATCGCCGAGGAGATCGGCCGCAAGGTCGAGTACCGCGCGGTCGAGACGGACGGCGCGGCGCGCGCCGCCGCCTTGATCGCCGAATTGCTGTGACGATCAAAGGAGAGGGAGATGGCAACAGTCGCTGAGCCCAAAGGGCTGGACGGACAGAAGCTCATGGACTTCGTGTTCAGAGCGGTCGACGAGGTCGGCGCTACGTTGAACGCCGCGCTCGTCGTCATGGGAGACAAGCTGGGCCTGTACCGCGCGCTGGCCGGCGCGGGCGCGCTCACCCCGGCTGAGCTCGCGAAGCGCACGGGCACCGCGGAGCGGTACGTCCGCGAGTGGCTGAACGCGCAGGCCGCGGGTGGTTATGTCGAGTACGACCCGGAGACCGAGCGGTACACGCTGCCGCCCGAGCAGACGGTCGCGCTCACCGATGAGTCGAGCCCTGCGTATCTGCCGGGTTTCTTCCAGATTGCGCTCGGGTCGGTGATCGACTCGCCGCGCATCGCAGAAGCTGCACATAACGGCGACGGCTTCGGCTGGCACGAGCACGTGCACGACGTGCACGAAGGGTGCGAGCGGTTCTTCCGCCCCGGGTACAACGCGCACCTCGTCGCGGAGTGGCTGCCGGCACTCGACGGCGTGGTCGCGAAGCTCGACGAGGGCGCCTTCGTCGCGGACGTCGGCTGCGGCCACGGCTCGTCGACGATCCTGATGGCGCAGGCGTTCCCGCGGTCGTCGTTCGTCGGGTCCGACTACCACGAGGGTGGGATCGCAACCGCCCGGGCCCGCGCCGAGGAAGCGGGCGTCTCCGGGCAGGTCGAGTTCACCGCTACGGCGGCCGCCGACCATCCGGGCAACGCCTACGACCTCGTGACGATGTTCGACTGCCTGCACGACATGGGCGACCCCGTCGGGGCGGCCGAGAAGGTGCGTGAGCTGCTCAAACCGGACGGGACCTGGATGATCGTCGAGCCTGCGTCAGGCGACCGCGTCGAGGACAACCTGAACCCGGTCGGCCGCGCGTACTACGGGTTCTCGACGCTCCTCTGCACGCCCGCCTCGCTGTCGCAGGACGTGGGGCTCGCACTCGGCGCCCAGGCAGGCGAGGCCCGCATCCGGGACGTCGTCGAGCGCGCCGGCTTCACGCGGTTCCGCCGCGTCGCAGAGACGCCTTTCAACTACGTGTACGAGGCGCGGCCCTGATCGTCGTGGGGGGGGGGGGGCGCGGGGGCCCCCCCCCCCCCCCCCCGGCCCCCCCGCCCCCCCCCCCCCCCGGGGGGGGGCGGGGGGCCGGCCGGGGGGGGGGGG
>CAZDEX010000121.1:4611-6408 GCA_964504405.1 uncultured Gaiellales bacterium
GGGTGCGTCTTCTGCCCATTAAGATTGGTTTCCGGGGGGGGGCGCTGCGTGGGTTGGGGGGGGGGCGGGGCGGCGCCCCCCACCGCCCGGAACGGCCCCGCTCGACGCCCCGTCCGATCGGCGCTAGCGCGGCGACGGAAGCTGGATCTGCTGCGACCCGGGGCCTGCGACGACCCACACGGTCGGCAGCCCTTCGACGTCGTCGTAGACGGCGTGCCCCGCCTCGCCCGATCCGTAGTCGCCGGCGTCGTAGCGCTTCCAGATCGCGTCGAACACCTCGACGCGGATCTTCGCGGTGTAGCCCTTGCTCTCGACGACTGCGTCGAGCATCAGGATGAGGTCGGCGTCGACCTTGCGCTCGACCATCTCGCCGCCGCTGCGCTCGAAGCGCTGCGTGACAATCGTGCCGGCCTTGATCGGGCCTTCGACGCTCGCGATCTTCGACGGCTGGCCGGCGGCCACGGTCGAGCCCGTGCGGACGGTGTGCGTCGGCAGCGCCCGCGACGTCTGGGTCGAGGGAGGCGGCGCGTTCCTGTTGTCGCGGTCGCGGTGTTCCATCCGGGGTCACCCTAGCCGCTCGGCTCGGGTCGCCCCGCCGTCTGGCGTCGTCGATGTTCCGCCGGCGCCTGGCGGGGTAGCCGCAGGCATGAGCGCGCGTCGCCTCCTGTCCCACCTCGGCCGGCGGCTGTGGGTGATCCCCGCGATCGGGCTCGCCGCGGGCTTCGTGCTCTCCGCGGTCACCGTGGCCGTCGACCGCCATCTCCACCGGCCCCTGCTCCCCCACGCCGTGGTCGGCAACGTCGCCGACGCGCAGGCGATTCTGCAAACGGTTGCGACCTCCGTCGTGACGCTGACGTCGATCGTGCTCACCGTGACGCTCGTCGCCGTGCAGCTCGCGATGGGACAGTTCTCGCCGCGCATCGTTCGCGCGCTGCTCGACGACCGCGGCGACCAGGTCGCCGTCGCGATCTTCGCCGCGACCTTCACCTTCGCGACCTTCTCGCTGCGCGGTATAGACACCGGTGTCCACGGAGCCGTCCCCGGGCTCACGGTGCTCGTCGCCCTTGCGCTCTCAGCCGCGAGCGGGATCGCACTCTTCGTCTACGTCCACCACATGTCGCAGCAGCTGCGCGTGGGCGGCCTCGTCGAGCTCGTGGGCGACAACCTTCGCGACGAGCTCGACCGCCGCTTCCCCGACGCTGCGGCACGTCCCGACGATCCCTCCGTCGTCACCGCAGCCGCTTCCGGCAACGTCGTCTTCGTCGATCACGAGCGCCTGGTCGCCGAGGCGCAACGGGCGGGCTGCACGCTCGAACTGGTGCCGGCGATGGGCGACTTCGTTCCGAAGGGCTCTCCACTTCTCCGGGCGGACCGGCCGCTGCCCGACCGCGCGCGGCTCGCCCGGCTCGTCGAGGTACAGGACGAGCGGACGCACCGCGACGACCCCGCCTATGGCGTCCGCAAGCTCGTCGACGTCGCGCAGCGCGCGCTGGGCACATCGGCGAACGACATCACGACGGCCTCCCAGGTGATCAACCGGTTGCACGACGGCCTGCGCCGAATCGCCGACCGGCCGTTTCCCTCGGGACAGTTCCGCGACGACGCAGGCGAGGTGCGCCTGGTCGTCCGCCCGCTCACGTGGGACGGCTACGTCCGGCTCGCCTTCGACGAGATCCGACTCGCCGCGCCGAGCTATCCGCAGGTGACGCGACGGCTGGTCGCGGCGATCGAGGATCTCAAGGCGATCGCGCCGCCCGACCGGCACGCCCCGCTCGACCGCCAACTGCGGCTGCTCGA
>CAZDEX010000122.1:0-6405 GCA_964504405.1 uncultured Gaiellales bacterium
CCGCAGAGCTGCGCGCGTCGCGCATCACGGCACCCGACGAGGTGCGCGAGCGCGTGCGCCTGATCGCGGTTGCCGACACTCCCCCGCCCCGCCGGTTCACCTGGCGCCGTGCCGTCGTCGTCGCACTGCCGGTCGCCGCAGCGATCGCCGCGTCGATCGTCTTCGCGCGGCCCGGGCACCAGCAGCGTGTGGTGCACGGCGTCGTGTACCACAACACTCCCCACGCGTTCGACCGTGCCACGACGCCGCAGCGCGCGCCGAACGGCGGGATCGCGAGCGCAGGCGCTGCCCGGCTCGCACCGATCACTCCTGCGCCCCCGGCCGGCCGTGTCGTGCAATACGACGCCGCGCTGTCGCTGCGCGTCGCGACTCCGAACGACGTCTCCTCCGCCGTGAAGCGCGCGCTGCGCATCGCCTCGTCGCTCGGCGGCTACCCGACTTCGGTGCACGCCGCGACGCACGCCAAGAGCGGCACCGCCGACCTGATGCTGAAGATCCCGCGGCAGCACGTGGAGGAAGCGGTCTCGCGCCTGTCGTCGCTCGGCACGATCACCGGCGAGCAGGTCGACCTGCAGGACTTGCAGGCGGGGATCAACGCGACGAACCGCGAGATCGCGCGGCTTCAGGGGGCGCTCGCCGCTCTGCGCGCGCAGCCGCAGACGCCGGCGACGCAGCGCCAGATCGCGGCGCTCACCGCGCGGATCGCGGATCTGCAGCGCGGGACCGCAGACACGACCCGGACTGCGCACTACGCGACCGTCAGCCTCCACCTCGCGACGCCGCAGGCGAAGCGGCACACGACGCACCACGGCCCGTTGCACGGGCTCGCCGTCGCCGCGCGCTGGATCGGCATCGTCACGATCTACGTGCTGGCGCTCGGCGTGCCTGCGCTGCTCCTCGTCGGCCTCGGCTGGCTCGTCGTGCGGACGATCCGCCGGCGCCGCGAGAGCGCCTTGCTCAGCCGCCCCTGACCTGAGCGAAGACCCGGAACGTCGGCTCGCCGACGGGCAGCTCGTCGAACTCCGGGTTCTCGCACCCGAGCTCGCCGGTGCGCGACTCGTACGTGCGCTCGACTTCCGCCTTGCACATCGGCAGCGGCCTTCGCATCGCGCGGATCGCGCCGAACCCGGGCTTGCGCGCTTCCGCCGCGCGAAGCATTTCGACGTCGATCTCGACGTCGTACACCTTCTGCATGCAGCCGACGTACGTGTGGCCCCACGCCTCGTACGAGTAGACGAACGGGCAGCCGCGCGAGAGACACGCGCCGGGGTAGACGACCTTGTCGCAGTGGACGCCGCAACGGCGGCACTCCATCTCGTCCTGAGGGCGGAGAGGCAGTGCCGGTGCGGCCGTCTGCTCTGGCGTCATAGATGCATTGTCCGAGCCCTTGCGGATGCCCGCAAGACTTGACTTTCGCCCCTCAGCGCGCTAATCGCCGGACTGCGTTGAGCACGTCCATCGGCGTGAACGCCATGAAGTCCGGCTCGATCCCAGGGGTTTCGTCTGCTCTGAACCACAATGCTTGAACGGTAGACATGCCCACCGAGGCTGCGCCTTGCACATCGGTGTCGAGCCGATCACCGACGTACATTGCATCGAACGGCTCGACGTCCAGTTGATCGAGCGCATGCAGGAAGATCTCGGGCTGCGGCTTCGCGAACCCGACCTCTTCCGAGAACACCATCACGTCGAGCAGTGCCGCGAGCCCGAAGGCGTCGGCGTCCGCGCGCAGGAGCCGCGCGGGGTCGGGAGAGGAGTTGGCGACGACACCCGTCTTGATCCCGCGCGACCGCAGCGACTCGAGCATCGCCTGCGCGGAGCCGAGCACCGCATGTGCCGGACGCCACACCTCGTGCTCAGCGTCCATGAACGCATCGGGATCGTGGACGCCGAGCTCGCGCAACACGTCCGCATACGGCCGCTGCGGCGCGTCGCGGAACATCAGCTCGCGGTAGCTCGCCGTGAAGGCGGGATCGTCCCGCCCGAGAGCGGCGCGGTGGCCCGCCAGCAGCAACTCGTCGTCCCAGGTGAACTGCACGAGCGTGTTGCTCCAGTCGAAGAGAACCGCCTCGATCATGGCTGGCTAAGGTAGCTGCGTGGTCACGAGGCTCCTCTGGGCATCGCTCGTCCTCACGCCCGTCGCGATCCTCGGCCGCTTCGTCTTCCATCTCGACGAGACGACGCTCTTCGTCCTTGCCGCAGCGGCCCTGATCCCGCTCGCGTGGCTGATCGGCGAGGCGACCGAGCACGCCGCGGAGCACACGGGCCCCGGCGTCGGCGCGTTCCTCAACGCGAGCTTCGGCAACGCGCCCGAGCTGATCATCGCGCTGTTCGCGGTGAGCAGCAATCTGCCCGGCGTCGTGCGCGGGTCGCTGACCGGCTCCGTCGTGTCGAACATCCTGCTCGTGCTCGGCGCGGCGATGATCGCGGGCGGCGACGGCGAGATGGACACGCGCTCGCTGCGCCTGCAGCTGTTCGCGGTGTTCGGTGCCGTGCTCCTGCTCCTGGTCCCCTCCGCGCTCTCGTGGGACGGCGGCTCGCACGAGCGGCACTGGCTCTATCTCGTCTCGCTGCCCGTTTCCGTCGTGCTGCTCGCCGCCTACGTCGTCCTGACGATCCGCAACCTGCGCATCCACAGCGCGGCCGAGCGCGATGCCGCCAGCGAGCACGCGTGGTCGCTGAAGAAGTCGATCGTCTGGCTCGCGATCGCATGTATCGCGACCGCGCTCGTGTCGGAGGTGCTGGTGCACTCGCTCGACCACTTCGGCAAGGCGGTCGGGCTGAACGAGTTCTTCGTCGCCGTCGTGATCGTCGCGATCGTCGGCAACGCCGCGGAGCACGGCGGCGCCGTCGTGATCGCAAAGGGCGGCGACACGAGGCTCGCGACGGAGATTGCCGTCACCTCGTCGGCGCAGGTCGGGCTGTTCGTGATCCCCGCCGTCTGCCTCCTCTCCTGGATCGCCGGCCGCGGGCTGCCGCTCTCGTTCCGCGCGGTCGAGGTGATCACGATGGCCGCGGCCGCCGCGTTCGCCGCCTGGGTGATCTGGGACGGCCGATCGAGGCGCTGGGAGGGCTGGGCGCTCGTCGCGGCCTACGGCGCAACGGTCGTCGTGTACTTCCTCAGCTGAGGTCGGACGTCCGAGCTCGACCTCGGGCCCGGCTACGCCTTGAACGGCTCTTGCGCGCGCGTGAAGGCGTAGCCCGACCAGATCATCCGATCGCCGTCGACACCGAGGCGCTCGCCCTGCTCGCGCCCGGCCGATGCGCGCCACCCCTCGCCGTCGCGCTCGAACGTCGTCTCGCCGCGGCCTGGCGGTGAGCCGACGACCTTCGCCTGAAGCGCGCCCCGCTCCCACCAGAAGACGAACTCGTTGCCCTCCGACCACCAGCGCCCGAGCAGCGCGCGCACGTCGGCGGGCGGCTCCTCCTCCGGCCGCCACGGCTCGATGGCCTCGGGCCAGACCTCCTTCGCCTGCGCTGCGAGCCTGATGGCGAACATGTCCATGTCACCGCGCGTGCCGGAGTTCGTGAGCGCTGCGGCGCCGACCTGCGTCTTCCGGTCGATGTACACGGCCGCGAGGTGGCCGGCCATCGCCCCGCCGTGCCCGCCGTAGATCGCGCCTTCGTGCGGCACCAGCATCAGCCCGAGCCCCCACGCGAGCACCCAGGTGTCGGGACGGAACATCGCCTGCGGGAACCACATCTGCTCGATCGTCTTCGCGTCGAGCACGCCGTCGGCGCCGCGCACGAGGAACGACGCCCATGTGCCGAGGTCCTCGACGGTCGACCAGAGCTGTCCGGCGGCGCGTGTTCCGCCCAAGTCGGTCTCCGGTTCCTTCCAGACGGTCCGCGCGTACTCGTCGACGAGGTAGCCCTGCGCCTTGGTGCCCTGCGGCGTCCACGTCGTGCGCGTCAACCCGAGCGGGCCGATGATCTTCTCGTCGACGTACTGCGTGTACGGCATCCCGCTCTTGCGCGCGACGACCTGGCCGAGGAGCCCGAACGCGAGATTCGAGTAGTGGTGCGCTTGAGCAGGCTCGAGCGCGAACTCGACCTCGGACATCGACGCGATCAGCTCGTCGTCGGTCGGCGCTTGCCCCGACACGAACATCTCCCCCGCTTCCCGCTGCAGGCCCGAGAAGTGCGACAGCATGCGGCGGATCGTCGGCGTGCCGTTCGCGACGCCCTCGAGATGCTGTTCGAGCCGGTCGTCGAGGTCGAGCGCGCCGGCGTCGCGCAGCTGCATGATCGCCGTGGCGGTGAACGTCTTCGTGATCGAGCCGATGCGGTACTGCGTGTCGGGGGTCGCGTCCCGCTGCTCGTCGTAGTCGGCGCTGCCGACCGCATTCGCCCAGACCTGCTCGCCCTTGCGCACGACGGCGGCAGCGACCGACGGCAGGCGGTCGGCCTGCCGCTCCTGCAGCAGGCGGTCGAGTGCGTCAGGCGTGGACACGGTTTCCCAGCGCCTGCGGAACCGCCTGGGCCGCGTGCTCGATGTCGTCGTCGGTCAGGTCGAGATGCGTGACGGCGCGGAGGATGCCGAGCCTCGTCTGCGAGAGGAGGACGCCCTGCTCGCGGATCTTCGCGAGCGCCTCGGCCTCACCGAGCCCAAGTGCTGCGACGTGCACCTGCACGAAGTTCGACTGCACGAGCTCGAGGTCGACGGGCAAGCCGGCTGCCGCCCACGCCTCGGCCAGCGTGCGCGCGCGGGCGTGATCTTCCCCGAGGCGCTCGACGTTGTTGTCGAGCGCGTACAGGCCGGCGGCGGCGACGATCCCCGCCTGGCGCATCGCGCCGCCGAAGCGGTGCTTCTCCATGCGCGCGCGGAACATCAGCTCGCGGGAGCCCGCGATCAGCGCGCCGAGCGGGCAGCCGAGCCCCTTCGAGAGGCAGAGGGTGACGGTGTCGAACTGGCTTGCGATCTCGGACGCGGGAACGCCCGACGCGACCGCGGCATTCATCAGCCGGGCGCCGTCGAGGTGCACGCGGAGGCCGAGCTCGCGGCCCGTCGCGACGACGTCGCGCAGCGCGCCGAGGGGCCAGACGGTGCCGCCCGCCGTGTTGTGCGTGTTCTCGAGCGCGAGCACGGATGCACGCGGCCCCCAGAAGCCGCCTTCGCTCCACGTCGCGTCGCGCAGCTGCTCCGGAGCGAGCCAACCGCGATCGCCCGTCAGGCCGCGGGTCTGCAGGCCGGAGTGGTACGCGGCGCCGGCGAGCTCCGCGACCACGATGTGCGCGTGCTGCTCGACGAGCAGCTCCGTGCCGCGCTCACCGAGGATCGCGAGCGCGATCTGGTTGCCCATGGTCGCGGTCGGCAGGTAGACCGCCTCTTCCTGGCCGAGCAGCTCCGCGCCGCGGCGCTCGAGCTCGAGAACCGTCGGATCCTCGCGCTCCTGCTCGTCGCCGACCTCCGCGGTCGCCATCGCCTCGCGCATCGCCTGCGACGGCCTGGTCTGAGTGTCGGAGCGCAGATCGACCATTTCCGGCGACAATCTATTCATGCACGACCCGTATGTGCTGCCGCCCGACCTTCCCGTCCCCGAGGACGACGGCGCCGCCGACCATCTCGTGGGCCTGGAGCTGCCGTCGCTCGTGCTCGACTCGTCGCAAGGGCCCGTCGATGTCTCGCAGTTCGAGGTGCTCTACGTCTACCCGCGCACGGGCAAGCCGGGCATCGCGCCCCCGGCGGGCTGGGACGAGTTCCCGGGCGCGCGCGGCTGCACGCCGCAGTCGTGCGCCTTCCGGAACCACGCGGCGGAGCTCGCGTAGCTCGGCGCCCGCGTCGCGGGCCTATCCGCGCAGCCTCTCGCCGACCAGATCGAGTTCGCCGAGCGCACGCACATGCCGTACCCGGTGATCGCCGACCCGGAGCTGCTGCTCAACGAGGCGCTGGGCATGCCGCTGATGGAGATCGCCGGCTTCACGCTCTACAAGCGGCTCGCGCTCATCTCGGAGGGCGGCCGGATCGTGAAGGTCTTCTACCCCGTGTTCCCGCCCGACCGGAACGCCGGCGACGTGATCGCCTGGCTGCGCGACCGGGCTACCGTGGGCTGATGGACATCGACCTCGTCACCGAGGTTCTCGCGCACGAGCCGGCATACCGTATCAAGCAGGTCTGGGAGTGGGCCTCGCGCGGAGCGTCGAGGTACGCAGAGATGACGAACGTGCCCGCGGCCGCGCGCGCTCTCCTGGAAGAACGCGTCCCGTTCTCGTCGCTCGAGCTCGTCCACGAGGCGAAGTCGGTCGACGGAACCGTGAAGGCGCTCTTCCACACGCACGAAGGCCACCCCGTCGAGGCGGTGCTGATGCGATTTCGCGACGAGCGCCGTTCGGTGTGCGTCTCGTCGCAGTCCGGTTGCCCGCTCACGTGCACGTTCTGCGCGACGGGACAGATGCAATTTCGGC
>CAZDEX010000123.1:0-6393 GCA_964504405.1 uncultured Gaiellales bacterium
AGTACTTCGTCTCGTACTACGACTACTACCAGCCCGAGGCGTACGTCCCGCAGGCCGACCTGTACATCGAGAAAGACTCGTCGCGCAACGACGACATCGACCGCCTGCGCCACTCCGCAACTTCGAGCCTCTTGTCGCGCCGCGACACGATCGTCGTCGCGTCCGTCTCGTGCATCTACGGACTCGGGTCGCCGGAGGAGTACGAGTCACGGCTCGTCTTCCTGAACGTCGGCGAAGAGGTCGACCGCGACCTCGTGCTGCGGAAGCTCGTCGATATCCAGTACTCGCGCAACGACACGCTGCTCGGCCGCGGGCGCTTCCGGGTCAAGGGCGACATCGTCGAGGTCCAGCCGGCGCACTCGGAGACCGCGTACCGCGTCTCGTTCTTCGGCGACACGGTGGAGGACATCTCGCACTTCGATCCGCTGACCGGCGAGGTGCTCTCGAGGCTCGAGCACATCACCGTTTTCCCGGCGACGCAGTACGTGACGTCGAAGCCGACCATCGAGCGCGCGATCGTCGAGATCCGGCACGAGCTGGAGGAGCAGGTCAAGCTCTTCGAGTCGAAGGGGATGATGCTCGAGGCCCACCGCATCCGGCAGCGCACCGAGTACGACCTCGAGATGATGCAGGAGCTCGGCTTCTGCAACGGGATCGAGAACTACTCGCGCATCCTCGACGGCCGGCCGCCGGGATCCGCTCCGCACACGTTGCTCGACTACTTCCCTTCGGATTTCGTCGTGTTCGTCGACGAATCGCACCAGACGATCCCGCAGATCGGCGGCATGTACGAGGGCGACCGGTCGCGCAAGCAGACGCTCGTCGACTTCGGGTTCCGGCTGCCGAGCGCCATCGACAACCGGCCGCTGCGCTTCGACGAGTTCCTGGAGAAGGTGCCGCAGGTCGTGCTCGTGTCCGCGACGCCGGGCGCGTGGGAGCTGAAGCAGTCCACGCGCGTCGCCGAGCAGCTGATCCGGCCGACGTACCTCGTCGATCCCGAGGTCGAGCTTCGCCCGACGAAGAACCAGATCGACGACCTCCTGAACGAGATCCGCAAGCGCGAAGAGCGCGGCGAGCGCGTGCTCGTGACGACCCTGACGAAGAAGATGGCGGAGGACCTGACGGACTACCTCCTCGAGGCGGGCGTGAAGACGCGCTACCTGCACTCGGAGGTCGACACACTCGAGCGCATCCAGATCATCCGCGAGCTGCGCCTCGGCGAGTACGACGTGCTCGTCGGCGTGAACCTCCTGCGCGAAGGCCTCGACCTGCCGGAAGTCTCGCTTGTCGCGATCCTCGACGCGGACAAGGAAGGCTTCCTGCGCGGCAAGACCGCGCTCATCCAGACGATCGGCCGCGCCGCACGCCACGTCGAAGGGCGCGTGCTGATGTACGCCGACAAGATGACCGAGGCGATCAAGGGGGCGCTCGACGAGACGAACCGCAGACGCGCGGTGCAGCTCGCCTACAACGAGGAGCACGGGACGAAGCCGATCTCGATCACGAAGGGCGTCTCGGACATCGCGGAGTTCCTCGCGCTCGAGGCGCCGAACGTCCCGCGTTCGCGCCGTCGCGGCAAGGACAAGGTCGAGGGAATGAACCAGGACGAGATCGAGAAGCTGCTCGTCACGCTCGAGGAAGAGATGTTCCAGGCGGCCGAAGAGCTCCGGTTCGAGTACGCGGCGAAGCTCCGCGACGAGATCAAGAGCCTGCGGCGCGACCTGGTCGCGCTGTCGTCGACGACGGCGACGACCGTTTGAGCGCGGCGTTCGTCATCGCGATCCTCCTTTCGGGCCTCTTCACCGGCGCGCTCGCGCGCCTCGCGATCCCCGGCCCGGACCCGATGCCGCTGTGGCTCACGATCGCGATCGGCTTGACCGGCTCGATCGTCGGCGCGGTCGTGGGCAACGCGATCTCCCACGACAACGGCTTCTTGATCTCGTTCCTCTCCCTGGGCGTCGCGGTCGCGCTCGTCGCGGCGTACCGCCGGTTCGTCCAGCGCCGGCCGATCTACGGTCCGGGCGCGCTGGCGTTCCCCGAGCGCGGCATCGGCGTGGAGCAGACGCGCGCCCGGCTGGAGAAGCTCGGCGTCGACCCGAACGCGCTCACCCCCGACCCGGCGAAGCTCGAGCGGGCGCGCCTCGAGGCGATGCTGCGCGAGCTTCATCGCGCGGGCGTGCTGAGCGACGAGGAGCTCGCCGCGAAGCTCGGCGGTTTGCGCGCCCGCTAGCCGGTTGGACGACCCTGAGCGCGGGGTTGCTCATCGGGGGCCTGATCGGATTCATCGTCGCCGTTGCCATTGCCGCGGCCTCGTCGCCCTCGTCGACGGCGTGTACGCCGGGCGCGCTCGAGCGATCTAGAGGCTTGATGCGCATTTCGAGCACGCACGGATGGTGGCTCAGACACGGCGCATCTCGCCCTGCTCGGGCTTGAACGTAGGCACCGCTATGCCCTGCGCCCGAGCAGTGCGACCTGCTTGGTCTGAGCCATCCCCGCACGCACTCCAATACGCATCAAGCCTCTAGGGCTTGTCGACTGCCAGGGGCTCGCGCCCACGTGGGAACGTCCGCACGGCCGTCAGCCCCCAGTCGTCGTCGCGCCAGATGTACGTCTCGGCGGTCAGCGTCCGCTCCTCCGCCGAGTAGACGACGCAGCCACGCGCTTCGCCGCGCCGCTCGGGCCGCGGTTGCCCGAGCCCCGGAGCGATCGAGATGACGACGCCGCGCACGTCGCCCGTGATCACCTCGAACTCGTGCCGCTCGCTCACCGTGCCCTGGTGGATGTGCCCGCCGAGAATCAACTCGGCGCCGGAGTCGACGAGCTTTGCGAGCACGTGCGTGCGTCGGGCCACGGGCTTCTTGCGCGTCCGCCACGGTGCGCCGACCATCTGGTGGTGGAGCGCGACGACACGCAGCTTGTCGCGCGCGGCGAGTCGCAGCTTCGCGGTCGCGCGGTCCAGCTGCTCGTCGGTCACTCCGCCGGACTGGTGGCGCCACGGCCGCACCGAGTTGAGGCCGACGACGTGCGCCCCTTCGCCGACGAACTCCGGCTCGACCGTTCCCCAATGCCGTTCGAATTCGACCCACGTCCTGGTGAACCGGTCCGGGAACGTGTACGGGATGTCGTGGTTGCCCGGTACGGCCAGCACGGGCGGCCCGAGGCGGCGGAGGAACGACGCCGCGAGCTCGTGCTGACTGCGGCGACCACGGTTCGTCAGGTCGCCGCTCGCGATCACGAGCTCCGGTGACACCCGCTCGATCAGCGAGGCGAGGCCGCGCTCGAGAACGGGGTCGTCCCGCGCGCCGAAATGGAGGTCAGAGACATGCAGGATGCGAGTAGGCACCGCCGAAGCAGGCTATACAGTGAGTGCGATGGCCGACGAGCAGTCGACGGAGATCTTCGACGATCTGTATCTCGGGCTCCGCGCCGGCGGTGCGCTGCGCAAGCAGCGTCGCGGCGAAGAGCTGACGGAGGAAGAGCGCGAAGCGCTCGGGCGCTGGCAGCGCCTCTCCGCGTGGCGCAAGGGCCTCGCGATCAGCGGCTTCGCCGTCGGCACGTTCGGGCTCGGGTTCACGCTCGGCGGCCTCGTGTTCGGCCGCTGGCGCAAGGCCTAGAGCCTCTGGCTCACTCGGCGTCGGTGGCCGAGAAGATCACGGCCGGAACGTCCTGCTGCGACGGATCCACGTTTCGGACGATCACGTCGAAGACCGTCACGACCACGGCCGCGATCGGGACGGCGAAGAGGACGGCCCAGCCGCTGAAGAGGAGGCCGACCGTCGTCACCGAGACGAGGACGAGGAGCGGGGACAAGCCCACCGCGTCCCCGAGCACCTTGGGGATCAGCGCGTAGTCCTCGATCACGCGCACGACGAGGACGCAGATCGCAGCGAGGACGGCGACGTGCACGGACGCGGTGAAGCCGACGGCGACCGCGAGCGCGCCCGCGCTGAGCGGGCCGATGACGGGGACGATCTCGACGAGGCCCGCGAAGCAACCGACAAGGATCCAGTACGGCTCGCCGATTGCCCAGAACGCGAGGGACAGCACGGTCGCGACGACGACCACGAGCAGGAACTCGCCGCGCACGAACGCTCCGAGCTTCGCGTCGATCAGATCCCAGGTGTCGCGGATGAGCTTCCGCTTCGGGCGCGGGAACAATGACGCGACGAGGTCGATCGTCTTGTCGCGCTCGAAGATCCAGTAGGCGGCCGCGGCGAACGTGAAGAAGATGCCGATCAGGATTTCGAACGCGGTCACTCCGATCTGAGCCGCCGGCTTGACGAGCTTGCTGCCCGACGGGAGGTGCTTCAGGCGTTTCTGCACTCCGACGAGGACCTGGTGCTTGATCCCCGATGACGTGCTCGCCGCGTGGGCGATCTGCGCCTTGCCGCTCGGGCTCAGCGCATGGTCGACCTGGTGGAGCGCGGCGGGCACCGCGAACGACAGCGCGAGCGCGATCAGCCCGACGAAGAGGAGGTAGTGGAGGAGCAGCCCGATCGCCTTCGGCACGCGATGGCGTTCGAGCCATTCGATGCCTGGCCGGATCGCCGCGGCGATGATGACCGCCGAGAAGAGGAGCGCGAGGACGAGCCGGATCTTCCAGAGCGCCAGCGCCAGCACGATGATCGAGCCGGCGACGAGCGTCGCGACGGCTGCTTTGCGGGCGGTCTGACCCATCGTGCGGAGCATCCCATAACCGTTGCAAACACAACGCGCCTGGCCTTGTACGAACACACGTTCGCGAGCTACAATGGCCTTCTCGATGGCTGCCGACGAGCTCGTAGTCCACGGCGCCCGGGAGCACAACCTGAAGGACATCACGGTCCGGCTCCCGCGGAACGCTCTGATCTGCATCACCGGCCTCTCAGGGTCCGGGAAGTCGAGCCTTGCCTTCGACACGATCTACGCCGAGGGCCAGCGCCGCTACGTCGAGTCGCTGTCCGCCTACGCGCGCCAGTTCCTCCAGATGATGGAGAAGCCCGACGTCGACTCGATCGACGGGCTCAGCCCCGCGATCTCGATCGACCAGAAGACGACGTCGCGCAACCCGCGCTCGACGGTCGGCACGGTGACCGAGATCTACGACTACCTGCGCCTGCTCTACGCGCGCGTCGGGCGGCCGCACTGCCCTGTCTGCGGGCGGCCGATCTCGGGCCAGTCGATCGACTCGATCGTCGAGCAGATCCTCACGCTCGCCGAGGGCACGCGCTTCACGGTGAACGCGCCGATCGTGCGCGATCGCAAGGGCGAGTTCAAGGATCGGTTCGAGGAACTGCGCAACGAAGGCTTCTCACGCGTCAAGGTCGACGGCGAGCAGCACACGCTCGACGAGCCGCCGGCCCTCGACAAGAAGTTCAAGCACACGATCGAGGTCGTCGTCGACCGGCTCGTCATGAAGGAGGACCTGCGCACGCGGCTGACGCAGTCCGTCGAGACGGCCGTCGCGCTTGCGGAAGGGATCGTCGTCATCGATCTCGTCGACGCGGGCGAAGAGCGCGCGTACAGCCAGAACTTCGCCTGCCCGGAGCACGGCAGCGTGCTGCCGGAGCTGCAGCCGCGCATCTTCTCGTTCAACTCGCCGCACGGCGCGTGCCCGCGCTGCACCGGGCTCGGCGCACAGCAGGAGATCGACCCCGACCTGCTGGTGCCCGATCCGTCGCTCTCCATCGACGACGGCGCGCTCGTCCCGTGGGCGGTGGGCGGCTCCGGGTTCTACGAATCGGTGATCCAGGCGATCGCCGACCGCTACGAGATCCCGACCGACATCCCCTGGCAGGAGCTGACCGAGGAGGAGCAGGACTACTTCCTCTACGGAACGGACGGCGAGAAGGTCTACGTGCAGTACCGCAACAGGATGGGCCGGCGGCGCTCGTACATGATCGACTTCGAGGGCATCGTCTCCTCGCTCGAGCGCCGGTACCGCGAGACCGACTCGTCGACGCAGCGCGAGCGGATCGAGGAGTACATGTCGTTCCGGCCGTGCCCGGTGTGCAAGGGCGCGCGCCTGAAGCCCGAGGTGCTCGCGGTCACGGTCGGCCAGAAGAACATCCACGAGTTCACGCGTTTCTCGATCACGCGGGCGCTCCGGTTCCTCGACGAGCTCGGCCTCACCGACACCGAGGAGCTGATCGGGCACCGCATCGTGAAGGAGATCCGCGAGCGGCTCACGTTCCTCGACGACGTCGGCGTCGGTTACCTCAATCTCGACCGTGCGAGCGCGACGCTCTCCGGTGGCGAAGCGCAGCGGCTGCGCCTCGCGACCCAGATCGGGTCGCAGCTCGTCGGCGTTCTCTACATCCTCGACGAGCCGTCGATCGGCCTGCACCAGCGTGACAACGACAAGCTGATCGGTACGCTCGAACGGCTGCGCGACCTGGGCAACACGGTGCTTGT
>CAZDEX010000124.1:0-6374 GCA_964504405.1 uncultured Gaiellales bacterium
GCTCGTCCTCTACCTGCCGCGCCTGTCCGAGCTGGTCGCGCGCCGGCAGCTGGTGAAGGACGTGCATCTGTATACGGGTCTCGCCTGGGCGATCCTGATCGTGCTGCTGCTCCTAGTAGGACTGCGTCACGGCCTGCGCGCCACCATCCGCGAGCTCGAGCGGTACGACGCCGACGACCTGCGATGGCTGCTGCGGCGCGGTGGACGGGCGGGGCGCTTCAACGCGGGCCAGAAGCTGAACGCGATCGTCACTGCCGCGTTCGCCGCCCTGTTCGCCGTATCGGGCTTCTTGCTCTGGTACGGCGAGCGCGACACCCGCTTCCGGCTCGCCAACACGATCCTGCTCCACGACGGGCTCATGTACGTCGCAATCGTTCTCGTCGCAGGTCACCTCTACCTGTCGCTGATCCATCCGAGTACTCGCCACGCGTTGCGCGGCATCACTCGCGGCAGCGTCGATTCGGAGTGGGCGCGCCGCCACCACCCGCGCTGGGTCGCATTAGCGGACGATGCGAACGTGAGGACGAAAGGCGGCGACGGCGAACCAGAACGGCTCGTCGAACACGACGGGCTTGCCGCTCTCGGCGACGCTAGCGGCGCCGACATCCCGACCTTGCGGAATCGAGCTTGAGTCGAGCGCCGACGCAACCTCTCCTCGCCAACGCACGACGAGCTTGTGGCCGCCGACGGTGACGCGGATCAGGCGTCTGCGCCGAAGAACGGAGAACGGAACCACGGCTGCGTCACGCCCGCGCTCGAGGAAGACGACGCGCTCCTTCGGCTGCAGGCGAGCGTCACCGGCATGGGCGGCCGGGAAGATGGGCGGGCTCGACGCGTCGTCGTAGCCGCTGTAGGGATTCTCGCCGTAGGGACGGGAGAAGCCGGTGTTGCGCGTGAGGACCAGACCATGCGGGTGGCGGCGCTCGAAGTCGCGCCAGGCGACGATCCGCGCCGGAAGCTCGTGCAGATGCGTGCCGGCGTAGCGGCCGACGAGCGCCTGACCGTCGAACTGCTGCCACCACGACTCCGTCTGGCGGTCGTACATGACGAGGTCGGAGTTGCGCAGGTTGCCCGTCGTGCCGAAGGAAAGGGTGCGCTTGCCGACCCGACGGTCGAAGGCGATCGCGGTGTTGCAAAGAGGGCAGAACGTGAGCGTGACTGGGACACCGCCGACGCGGTCATTGACGATCTCGTGCCAGATCAGGATCTGCAGCGGGTATGCGCGCGCGTCGCGGCCGACGGTCAGCTCGATCACCGGCTCGCGGCCGGCGAGCCAGCCGGCCGACGATGCCGGCGCGAACAGCGGGTGGTCGAGCGCCGGGATACCGTCCTTGCCTGGCCCGCCGGCCCGGAACTCGGACAGCGAGACGAGGTGTCGGCAGAAATCGGTCGTGAAGCCGGACGCGATCTCGGGCGATGCCGTGCAGTGCTTGGCGGTCTCCGCGCGGCCGGCGCCGCACGCAACCGCCGCGAGAGCGATAACCGCGACTGCCAGCAGCTTGTGCACGACGTCCAGTTAGATGCCAAAGACGGTGCGGTCGGTTCACGAGGTCGTCGCGGCGCGCTCGAGCGCGTGCAGGAGCTCGGCGACGGGAGGGCGGTCGTCTCGCCGCTGCGGACGCGAATAGACCACCGTTCCCGCACGGTCGATAACGAAGTCGCCGCCGAGCTGCAGCGTGTCGCTGCCGGGCCGGCGAAAGCGGGTCCCGCGCGCCATCTCGCTCGCGTACCGGCGCCAGACGCCGGGATCGCCCCAGACGGTCAGCAGTGATCCGCGTCCCAACCCCCAGGCCCGGTAGGCAGAGCGGTTCCGGTCGACGAGCACCGGATACGGAACGTCGACGTCGTGCAGCAGCGAGTCGCGCAGCCGGTCCGGCTCGTCGAAGGCGACGAAGACTGCGGTACCGACCGCGTCGATCCGCTCGCGATGGTGGAGCACCTTCACGAGGTGCGCGTGGCAGATCAGTCAGCCGGCGTGGCGGAGAAAGACAAGCAGGAACGCTCGCCCACGCAGATCTTCCAGCCGCAGCCGGCGACCTTCCAGATCGGCCAAGTTGAATGGGCGCGCCGGCTCGCCGATCCTCGGCGTGCTCACGTCACTACGGGCGAGGTGGCGCGCCGCGGACGTTTTCGCGAATCTCGGGTGAGATCGTCGCATCGAACGGCTTGATGGTTCACGATCGGACGACGGTGGCGAAGCCGCGTGCTGAAGATCTCGGATGCTCGATGCCGACGCGGAAACGTGTTGCGGTCGCGGAACTTCGGCGAGTCGCGGCGCGAGCTTCTGACGCCGGGGTGGACGCTGATCGCGCTCGGCATGTCGGTGGACCTTGTGGCAGTGGGTGGCATGTCGGTAGCGATCGCGTGGACGAGCGGGGCGACCCTTGTGGTGGCGCTCGTTATCGGCAACGTCCTTCTCTTTGTCGGCGTCCTGGTTGCGTATCGAGGTCGGCTGCGCGGCGAGCGTCGGAGCGCCGACGCTACTCATGTGCTCGGCGGGGTCGCAGCAAGCTCGGCTTTCAGCGAAGAGGGGCGAGCAGATGAGTGATTCGCCAGCATCACCCGCGACAGCAGCTCGTCCCGTGCAGGTTCGGACGCAGCTCGCCCTCGCGATCGAGGTGTGCTGTGCGCGTCCGACGCTGCGGCGTACGACGCGGATCGCGGCGGTGGTCGGCGTCGTGCTGACGGGCATCAACGAGGGGGACAGCCTCGTCCATGGGAACGTCTCGACGGCTACGGGCGTGAAGATGGCGCTCAATTTCGTCGTCCCGTTTGTCGTCTCGAACCTCGGTGTGCTCGCCGGGACGCGGCGTGGCTAGGCATCATCCGCCCAGGCTGGCGAAGCCGCCGACGAGCGTGCCGTAGAGCGCGTGGGCAGCGAGGCTGAGCAGCGGCGTGCTCAAGCCGTAGTTGAGCATCATGAATCCCGGTGGCTCGAGCAGCGCGAGCCGGTTGGTCGTCGAGGCGGGCGTGCCCATACGCGGGTGCACGACCGGCAGGAGGATGTTGACGAGCGCGGTGCCGGCGAAGAGGCCATGCGCAAGTCCGAAGAGCGCACCCAGCCACCAGCCCGCGTGTCCGATCGCGCGGAAAATGGCGTAGTAGAGGAGTGCGAAGGCGAGCCCGTTGACGAAGTGGAGCAGGTAGCCGATCGCCTTCGCCCGCGCACGGTCCGGAGTGAAGGCGGTGCCGAGCAGGAAGGGGAGGTCGATCCGGGTCAGGCGCAGCTCACTGCCGGCGCGCAACACGGTCGTCAAGACGAGCGTCCCGACGAAGCCGCCGGCGAGCGCGCCCCAGACGTTCAATGTTCCTGCTCCTCGGAAAGCGCGGCGGCCGCACGGATCAGCCCGATGTGGCTGAGGCCCTGCGGGAAGTTGCCGAGGAACTCGCCGCTCTCCGCGTCGATCTCTTCCGGAAAGAGGCCGACATCGTTCCCGAGAGACGCGAGGCGGTCGAGGAGCGCGACGGCCTCCTTGCGGCGTCCGGTGATCGCCAGCGCCTCGACGAGCCAGAACGAGCAGGCGAGGAAGGCGCCCTCCTCGCCGCTGAGCCCGTCGTCGCCGCTGTAGCGGCGGACGTACGGGCCGCGCGCGAGTTCCCGCCGGATCGCCTCGACCGTCGACGCCGTCCGTTCGCTGCCGTCGCCGTAGCCGAAGATCAACGCCAGTAGGACGCTCGCGTCGAGTTCATCGCTCCCGGCGAAGCGAGAGTAGCTTCGGGCTTGCTCTGACCAGCAACGCCTCTCGACAAAGTCCGCGATCGCCACGAGTTCCGTGCGCCAGCGGTGCGTATGCCGGCTGGGAAGGTCGCCGAGTTCGGCGAGGTCGAGCGCGCGTCGCAATGCGAGCCAGCACATCATCTTCGACTGCGTGAAGTGCTTCGGTTCGCTCCGCACCTCCCAGATACCGGCATCCTCGCGACGCCAGATCTCGCAGACGTAGTCGGCGGTGTCGGCGAGGCGCTTGCCGGTTTCGGGATCGAGCTGATGGCCGTGTTCCGCGAACAGCCAGGCTGATTGGAGCAGGTTGCCGTAGAGGTCGAGCTGCAGCTGCTCGAGCGCGCCGTTGCCGATCCGCACCGGTGCCGAGCCGCGGTAGCCGGCGAGCGGCAGCGTCTGCTCGGCGGCACGCGCACCGCCGTTGAGCCGGTAGAGCACCTGCAGCCGCGGCCGTGAGATCTGCGAGGCGTGGAGCAACCACCAGAAGAACGAGCGGGCCTCGGCGGCGCAGCCGACCGTGAGGAAGGCATCGATCGTAAGGGCACTGTCGCGCACCCAGCTGTAGCGGTAGTCCCAATTGCGCTCGCCGCCGATCTGCTCCGGCAGCGACGTCGTCGGCGCTGCGGCCACTGCCCCGGTGGGCGCGTGCACAAGCAGCTTCAAGGCGAGCGCGCTGCGGCGGACTTGCTCGCGCCACGGCCCGTCGTATGTTCGTGTCTCGGCCCACGAGCGCCAGTAGTCGCGCGTGAGCTCGAGCCGCCGTTCTATCTCTTTGGGGCTCGGCAGCACCAGTGGTTCCCCGTGCGCGCTCCCGAGCACGACGTTCACTCGCGCGCCCGCACCGACGCGGACGCGGCCGGTGATCGTGTCGCCCTGCACGGCGAGTTGCGCGTGCGGCCACACAAGTAGCGCCAACGCTGTGCCGCGGTCGACCGCGTAGCCGCAACCGTCGCGGACCAAGAGACGCGGCGACCTGCGGCCGTAGTCGAATCGTGGTCGCAGCACGAGCTCGAACTCGATCTCGCCCTCGACGCCTTCGATCTGCCGCACCAGCTCGCGTCCCGGCTCCAAGCCGGCGCCCGCGAGCGTCAACGCGTCGACCAGTCGTGCCTCGCTCGTCTCCGTGGTAAAAGTCGTCTCGAGCACGTTCGACCCGGGCAGATAGCGGCGTTGCGTCTCGAACGCGACCGCCGGTCGAAGCGCGAAGAAGCCGCCACGGTCGCGATCGAGTAGCGCGGCAAACACGCTCGGCGAGTCGAGATCAGGGAGGCAAAGCCAGTCGACAGAGCCGGTGCGGTCGATCAGCGCGACGGTGCGTCCGTCGCCGACCGCCGCGTAGTCACGTATCGGCGGGTAGTCGTGAGGAAGGTGTGGCCGCCGAGCGGCTGCGCTCACTCGTCGGCGCGCCGCTTGATCCGCTCGAGCACTACCGGGGCGACCGAGGGAGCGGGCTCGGGCACGTAAGAGTCCTGGAGGTCGTGCAGATGCTCGACCGTCTGACGCAACGACCGGGCCACAGCCGAGCAGGCGTCGCAGCCGGCGAGGTGGAGCCGTACCCGCAGCCGCCGGAGCCCTCTCAGCTCGTCGTCGACGTGGGCGGAGAGCAGCTCGCGCGTCTCCGCGCACGACCCGACCATCATGTCCATCAGCGATTTCATTCGCCCTCAGCATGGTAGATGCGTGGCGGCCCGGAAACGATGCGGGGCGTACGATCCTTCGGCCATGGCAGTCAGCGAACGCGAGTTGCTCGACCAGGCGCGAGACGGCGATCTCGACGCCTTCGCGGAGTTCATGCGCGTGTTCGAGCGGCGGATCCGCGCCGTCTGCTACCGGCTGCTCGACGACGCCCGCGACGTTGACGAGGCGGTGCAGGACACCTTCGTGCAGGCCTGGCGCAACCTCGAGCGCTTCCGCGGTGACGCAACGCCGTACACGTGGCTGTATCGGATCGCGGTCAATGAGGCGCTGATGCGCCGCCGCCGCAAGACGCTGCCGACGAGCGAACTGCAGGAGACGGCGGTCTCCGGTGGCCACGATCCCTTCGCTGCGGCGGACGCCCGCGCCTTCCTGGTCGAGCGTCTGCGCGCGCTCCCGATCGAGTACCGCGCCGCGGTGGTGCTGCGCGACGTCGAGGGTCTTTCGAACGAGGAGGTCGCTGCGGCGCTAGAGATCTCGCTCGCCGCGGCGAAGAGCCGCATCCACCGTGGCCGGATGCAGCTTCGTGCTGAGCTCGAGCAGTGGGAGCGCCCGCAAACCGACAGCTGACCGTCACCCTGCGACGAGCGCGTCTGCCAGGCCGCCGAGCGTCTCGCCGCTCGCGTCAGGCCGCTGGAAGAAACTCGGGTAGCGGCTGCCCGTGCGGTTGAGCCAGGCGCCCCGGAGGCCGGCGCGCTTGGCGCCGTCGATGTCCCAGGGGTGGACGGCGACGAGGGCGCACTCGTCGGGCGGGACGCCGAGTTCGCGTGCGGCATAGAGGTACGGCTCCGGCGCGGGCTTCCAGCGCTTGACGGCTTCGACCGAGAGTCGACCTTCGACGAGTTCGGCGAGTCCCGCGCGTTCGAGCAGCTTCTCCGCGACTTCAGCCGACCCGTTGGACAGTGTCGCCATGCGAACACCGGCGTCGGCCAGCTTCCGCATGCCTTCCTCGATGTCTGGA
>CAZDEX010000125.1:0-5841 GCA_964504405.1 uncultured Gaiellales bacterium
CGACGGTCGTTCGTATCCGTCCGTCGCCGCGCAGATCGCCGAAACGACGGGCGCCGGGGACGCGCTTGCGGCCGGCTTCCACGTCGGCGGGCCGAAGCTCGGACTGGAAGCGGCCGCCCGCTGCTGCGCACAACTGGGAACGATGCCGTGATCCGCATCGCGGACGAGGTGCGCGAGGCCGAGAACGTCGTCGCGCTCGAGACGACGCTCGTCGCGCACGGCTTCCCGCCAGGCGAGGGCGTCGAGGTCGGGCTTGCCTCGGAGCAGGCGGTGCGCGACGGCGGCGGCGTCCCGGCGACGATCGGCGTGCTCGACGGCGAGATTGTCGTCGGCCTGACGCGCGCGGAGCTCGAGCGCTTCGACGCCTCCGCCCGCAAGCTCGGCCCGCGTGACCTCGCAGCCGCGGTCGCGCAGCGCGCCGTCGGCGCGACGACCGTCGGTGGCACGCTTGCCGTCTGCCGCGCGGCCGGGATCACCGTGATGGCGACGGGCGGCCTCGGCGGCGTGCATCGCGGCTGGCCGACGCTGCCGGACGTCTCGGCGGATCTCGGCGTGCTCGCGCAGACGCCCGCGCTCGTCGTCTCGTCAGGCGTGAAGTCGCTGCTCGACGTGCCCGCGACCGCAGAGCTCCTCGAGACGCTCGGCGTGCCCGTGCTCGGCTACCGCACGGACGAGCTGCCGCTCTTCTACGCGGCGACGGGTGGGCCACCGGTCTCGGCGCGCGTCGAGTCGGCGGAAGAGGCGGCTGCGGTCGCGACGGCGCACTGGGCGCTCGACGGCGGCGGCCTCCTGCTCGGACGGCCGCCGGAGGAGAGCCTGGACGACGTCGAGCCGCTGATCGAGGAAGCGCTTGCCGCCGCCGAGCGGGACGGCGTGCACGGGCAGGCGGTGACGCCGTTCGTCCTCTCGTACCTCCACCGCGAGAGCGGCGGCCGCACGCTCGCAGCGAACCGCGGCCTGATCGTGGGCAACGCCCGGCTCGCGGGCGAGATCGCCAGACGAATCTGATTCGCCGCAGGCGAACCAGATTCAGGGGTTTCCGTCGCGACGAGCCAAACCCTTGATTCTGGTTCGGCTTCGCCGAATCAGAATCAGATCGTCCAGGCGCCGTTCCGCTGCACGAGCTTGCCGTCGGCGTAGAGCTCACCGTCGGTGCGCAGGTCCTTGACGATGTCCCAGTGAATCGAGCTCGTGTTCTTGCCGCCGGTGAAGGTGTACGAGTTGCCAACAGCGAGGTGGATCGTGCCGTCGATCTTCTCGTCGAACGCGACGTTCTTCATGTAGCGCTGGATGCCGGGATTGCACCCGATGCCGAGCTCGCCGAGCCGCCGCGCGCCCTCGTCGGTGTCGAGCGTCTGGATCAGGAAGTCCTCGCCCGAGCGCGCACCGGCGTCGACGATGCGGCCGCCGTCGAAGACGAAGCGCGCACCGCCCACCTCCTGGCCGAAGTACACGGCGGGGAACTCGCCGAACTCGATCACGCCCTGGGCCGAGTCCTCGACGGGTGAATAGAAGACCTCGCCGCCCGGCATGTTCACGTGGCCGTCGTCGACCGCGCCTTCGCGCCCTGCGAGTGAGAGCGTCAGGTCGGTGCCGGGACCGACGATGCGCACCTCGTCGGCGGCGTCGAAGACGTCCGCGATCTTGCGCATGCGGTCGGCTTCCGCGTTCCAGTCGAGCAGGACGGCCTGGAAGATGAACTCCTCGTACTCACGCAGCGACATCCCGGCGTCCTGCGCGCACGAGAGGACGGGGAACTCCGCGATCACCCACGGCGCCGACATCGACATCGTCCGCTCGCGCATCGGCCTCGATGACTCCTGCAGCGCCGCCTTGCGGTCCTCGGGCAGGTCGGAGCCTTCGCGCGTGTTCTCGGGCGCCCAGATGGCGATGAACGCATCGACCTCCTCCCAGATCCGCTTCTGCAGCGGCGCGGGCTTGCGCAGCACCTCGAGCGGCGCCTCGCGCGCGAACGGGCCGCCGATCGTCTCGAAGCTCATCTGGAGGAGCGGATAGGCGCCGATGCGGGCGATCTCCTCGAGGACCGCCTCCACGAGCGGCCGCGCGAGCGGCGTCGCGCGCACCTGCACCTGCCACCCCGGCTGCACGCCGACGGAGCGCCCGACGAGCAGGCGCGCGTACTCGTCGATCCGAGGGTCGCGCACCACGCCGAGTTCTACCCTTTGTCAGCGGACGGCACAACTGGCCGCTTTGGACTATTCGAGAGTGCGGAGGAACTCTTCGATCTCGAGCGCCGGCAGCGTCTGGATCTTCGTCGACCCGCGGGCGCCGAGCGCGACCGAGACCTTCGCGACCGTCGCGATGTCCGGGGCCTCCACGACGTTGACGAAGTCGAACCCGCCGAGCGTCGCCCACTGGTGCAGGACGCGGCAGCCGAGCTCCTCGACGTCCTGGTTCACCTGGCGGAGCCGCTCAGGGTTCGACTTGAGCGTCGCGACGCCCTGCTGGCTGAGCGTCGAGAGGAGGATGAAGAGGGGCACGCGCGGAGCCTACTACGCGCGCGGCCTGATCGAGGTAGAGCAGCGCGCCGCCCAGGAAGAGCAGTGGGCCGAGCACGAGATCCGAGAGGAAGACGGCGACGCGCTGGCCGTTGTCGCCCTGGGTGTGCAGGAGCGCGCTCAGCGTGTTCCCGGCGATCCCCACGACGACGACGAGCGCGGCGAGCGACCCGAGCGCATGGACGTAGTCGGCCGTCCCGAGCCGGCGCCCGCGGACGAGCGCGTCGCGCACGCCGAGCCCCTCGGCCATCGCGGCGGGAACGGCGAGCCCGATCAGCGCGAACCACCCGACGCCGGGGAGGATGAACAGCGCACGAAGCGCGGGGAACGGCAGGTAGATGAGGAGCGCAACCGCGACGGCGCTCCGCGTGGGCCGCCGTCCATGGACGAGCGTGCACGCCCAGAGGAACGCGGCGACGAAGAGCGGCGTGAGCGCCCAGTAGACGAGCATCTGGATGCCCGCTGCCTGCCGCACGCTCAGCTGGTCCGCAACCGCGAGGGCCAGGCCGAGCGGGAGCGCCGGCCAGAAGTGCTCCCCGTAGAACCGGATCGTCTCGGCGACGAGCTGACCGACCGTCCGCTCGTGGGGCGGGAGCGGAGGAGGGAGCTCACGCGTGCGCACGCGAGACCTCCTCGACGAGGGCGGGCAGCGCCGCGGCCAGAACGGCCTTCGCGTCGTCGAACCGCCACTTCGTGCGGTCGGGCTCGCCGATCGCGTTCGAGACGGCACGGACCTCGACGGCCGGAATGCGTGCGAGCGCCGCCGCGCGCAGAACCGCGTAGCCCTCCATCCCCTCGATCTCGCAGCCGCTCGAGCCGCCGACGCGGGCGCTCGTCCCGATCGGCGCGACCCGCGCGTTGGGCAGCGCGGCGCGCGCGGCCTGCACCAGCTCGGGCGCGGCCGGCGTGCGCAGCTCGATCCACTTCGGGTCGTCGGCGTCGGAGTACACGGCCTCGCTCCCGATCACGAGCTCCGGGCTGTCGAACGCGCGGCTGCCCGCGATCCCCACGTGCAGGACAGCCTGCGGCCGCTCGGTCGCGAGCGCCGCGGCCGTGCGCGCGGCGGCCTCCACCGGTCCGACCCCGCAGGCGAGCGTGGCGGCGTCGCCCGCCCCGCGCAGCTCGTCCGTGGTGGCGGCGACGACGAGGATCACGGCGCCACCGTATCCAGTGGCCCGCGTCGCGCGTTGAGCGGGTGGGGAAACAGCACGGGCTTTGCTGCGGGGGAAGTGGAACTCGAACCGAAGGATCCAATTGGCCTCGCAGAGCATCTCCGTCAGCGTCGAAAAGGATCGGGCCATCATCCGCTTGAGCGGTGAGCACGAGGCGTACACCGCCGACAAGCTGGCGAAGAACCTGTCGGGCCTGATCTCGGAAGGTGTGCCGGTCACGGTCGACCTCCGCCAGACGGAGTTCATCGACTCGACCGTCATCGGCGTCCTCCTCGCTGGGCAGCGCCGCGCGAACGACGTCAAGCTCGACTTCCAGCTCCTGCTCGGGCCCCAGACGGGCTGGCCGGTGCGCCGGATGCTCGAGGTGACGGGGCTCCTTTCCAGCTTCCACGTCAGCGAATAGGCGTATCCCCGGGCCGGGCTGGGCCGTTTTGTCGGCGCGCAGCCACTTTTCGAACAGGGAGACGACTCATGCCAGCACTTCAGCGACTGACGGCCGCGACGGGGGCTGCGGCGTGTGCGCTCGCGCTGACCGGCTCGGCGCTCGGCGCGCCCGCGCTCGTGGTCAGCACGTCGCATCTCGTGCGGGGTGGCGGCCCAGCCACGATCGCGACCCGGGAGGATCCGGGCACGTATCGGACGACGGTCTCCGCGCCGACGGCGTATCGCGTGGCGAACCTGCAGCAGATCGGGAAGCAGATCGGCACCGCGTCGGTGCGCGTCACGACCGCCGCCGGGGACCTGACCTTCACCGGCTGGATCGTCGGCGTGCCGGCATCCGACTATGTCAACGACCGCTGCGCCGCGTTCGCGGGCGAAACGCATGCGGCGGTGTGGCTCGTCCAGGTGCGGCAGACCAACGGCCTCGCACGCGCCGAGATCCCGGTCTTCGTCGACCAGGGGCCGCGCGGCCGGACCGAGCTCACGTGGTGTGCGTCGAGCGCGGCCGACATGACGGTCAGCGGTGTCTCGCTCAGGTTCGACCGAACGTTCTTCAACCCGGTCGTCGCCGGCAACTACGCATGGAACGCACGGTTCGACAACGCCCAGGCATCCGAGGCTCCGTCGGCCACGCCGAACGTCCTCGGTGCTTCGGTCACGCTCGCGGCGACCTCCGTCGTTCGGATCCGCAAGCGGTAGGTAGCCCGTCGTTTACGCTGGCCCGGTGGGGTACCACTGGGCCAGCGTCGACGACTACGAGTACGAGGAGCGTGAGGCGAAGTCCGGCGAGACGGCGCCGCGCCGCGCAGCCGACATCACGACGCTCGCCTCTTTGCAGGGCTCGCCTGCGCGTCTGTGGCGCTACCCGCCGCACACGACGGGACGCCGCCACCGCGACCACATCCAGGAAGAGGTCTTCGTCGTCGTCTCGGGGACGCTGACCATGCTCCTCGGCGACGAGCCCGAGCGCGTCGACCTCGCACCGGGCAGCGTCGTCGCGGTCGAGCCGATGACGCCGCTGCAGTTGCGCAACGAGACCGACGAGGAGCTCGTCGTCTACGTCTACGGCACGCCGCCGGTGCGCGCAGGCGCCGACATGCTCGACGACGTCGAGCTGCCGCGAGTCTGATTCGGCGCAGCCGAACCAGATTCAAGGGCTTCATCGCGCAGCCAGCGGCGCAACCCCGGATTCTGGTTCGCTGCGCGAATCAGAATCCACCACGCGCGTGAAGACGAGCTCGCCGTTCTGCGCGTCGACGCGGACCGTGTCGCCCGGCTGGAAGTCGCCCTCCAGCAGGCGCAGTGCGAGCGGGTTCTCGACGAGGCGCTGGATCGCCCGCTTGAGCGGTCGGGCGCCGTAGGTCGGGTCCCACCCGGCGTCGGTCAGCACGTCCTTCGCCGCATCGGTCAGCTCCAGCGCCAGCCCGCGCTCGTCGAGCCGGCCGCGCAGGCGCCGCAGCTGCAGTTCGACGATCCCGCTCAGCTGATCGCGCGTCAGCGGCTCGAACTCGACGATCTCGTCGATCCGGTTCAGGAACTCCGGGCGGAAGTGCTCCGTCATCGCGGCGGCGCTGCGGATGTTCGAGGTCATGATCAGCACCGCGTTGCGGAAGTCGACCGTGCGGCCCTGACCGTCGGTCAGCCGTCCGTCGTCGAGCACCTGCAGCAGCAGGTCGAACACCTCGGGGTGCGCCTTCTCGATCTCATCG
>CAZDEX010000125.1:5851-6298 GCA_964504405.1 uncultured Gaiellales bacterium
GGAGGATCACCGTGTACGGACGGCGCCGCACCGCTTCGGTGAGCTGGCCGCCCTCGTCGTAGCCGACGTAGCCGGGCGGTGCGCCGATCAGGCGCGACACCGTGTGGCGCTCCTGGTACTCGCTCATGTCGATGCGCACCATCGCGCGCTCGTCGTCGAACATGAACTCGGCGAGTGCACGCGCGAGCTCCGTCTTGCCGACGCCCGTCGGGCCGAGGAAGACGAACGAGCCGATCGGCCGGTCCGGGTCCTGCAGGCCCGTGCGCGCACGGCGCAACGCATTCGAGACGGCCTCGACCGCTTCGTTCTGTCCGACGACGCGCTCGTGCAGCCGCTCCTCGAGGTGGATGAGCTTCTGCGTCTCGCTCTCGAGCAGGCGGTCGACCGGGATGCCCGTCCAGCGCCCGACGACGGCGGCGATGTCGTCTTCGTCGACCTCCTCCTTGA
>CAZDEX010000126.1:0-6288 GCA_964504405.1 uncultured Gaiellales bacterium
GCATCGAGGCGACCGCGGACATGGCGATGGCGAAGTTCGTCTTCCGCTCGCTCGCGCGCGAGCACTCCGAGCCGTCCGATTTCCTCGCGCATGCAAACGACGTCGTCGTGGGCGAGATCGCGGCCGGCAAGTTCATCACGATGGTCTACGTCACGGTGGATCCGAAGGGGACCGTGGTCTGCGCATGTGCGGGCCATCCTGAGCCGCGCGTCGTGCACCCGGGCGGCGCGGTGACCGGTCTCGAATGCGGCGGCCTCGCGCTGGGCATCGACGCGCCGCAGACGTACGACCAGGTCAGCGCGGAGCTTCAGCCGGGCGCGGCGGTCGTTCTGTACACCGACGGTGTGCTCGAGTCGCGGCAGGGCCGGGAGCTGTTCGGCATGGCGCGGCTCGACGATGTCCTCTCCGCGCACGCGTCGCGTCCGGCGCAGGAGATCGCCGACGCGGTGCTCGCAGCGTGCCGCGCGTTCGCGGGCGGCGATCTCCCGGACGACTGCGCGATCGTCGTCCTGCGGCGTACGTGAAGCCGCTGCGCGGCGGCGACCGCCCGCTCGTCATCGGTCACCGCGGCGCCGCGGCCGTCGCGCCCGAGAACACGGCGGCTTCGCTCGAGGCTGCGATCGCCGCGCGAGTCGACATCGTCGAGTTCGACATCTCGCCCGGGCTTCGTCTCGGCCACTCGCCGGCCGAGCTGCCCGATGACGCGCTCTCGCTCGACGCCGCGCTCGAGCTGCTGAAGGGGCACGACGTCGGAGTCCACCTCGATGTGAAGCTTCCCGGGTACGAGCACGACGTGCTCGCCGCCGTGCGGCGGCACGGGATCGCCGAGCGCGCGCTCGTCTCGACGGCGTTCGCCCGGAGCGCGCGGCGGTTCGCGGGGCATGGCCTTCCTGTGGCGATCGGGTACCCGCGCGACCGCCTCGGTGTGTCGGAGCTCCGCTGGCCGCAGCCCTTGACGCGCGCGGGCGCGGCTGCGCTGCGCGCGGCGATGCCGGCCCGGCTCCCCGTGCTGCTGCGCTGGGCGCGCGCCGACACGCTCTCGCTCCACCACACGCTCTGCTCGCGCGCCGCCGTGGCGACAGCGCACCGGCTCGGCGCTCCCGTGCTGGCCTGGACGGTCAACGACGCCGCCGGAGTCCGTCGTGTCGTGGCTGCCGGCGTGGACGGAATCGTCTCTGACGACCCCGAAATCGTCGCGGCTACACTGCTTGAGCTGTGAAGCATTGGCACGCGGCCGTCCTCTTCGTGCTCGGGCTCGCTGCTGCCGGAGCGTTCTCCGGGGCCGTGATCGCGGACTCGACCACCTCGACGTCGACGACGACGGCCGGGACGACGACGGCTGCGACGACGACCACTGCCGCCACGACCACGACCAGCACGACGACGACGACGCCGCCGACGCGGACGATCCCGTCCGGCGTGCGCGTCGCGGGCGTGAAGATCGGCGGGCTCGCGCCGAGCGAGGCCGTGGCCGCCGTGCAAGAGGCGTTCGCGCGGCCGCTCAACGTCGTCGTCGACCGGAGCGCGATCGTGCTCGATCCGTCGAAGGTCGCATCGGTCTACATCACGACGGCGGTCGCGAAGGCGCGCGTGTCCGCGCCCGGTACGAACGTCGGGCTCGTCGTCGCGGTCAAGGGGGATCCGCTGCGGGCATGGGTCGCCAAGGTCGCCAGGCGCTTCCAGCGCGCGCCCGTCGACGCGACGCTCGCGCTGAAGAACGGCAAGCCGTCGATCAGGGACGACCGTCCCGGGCGCACGCTGGACAGCGCGCGGCTGACTCAACGCATCGCTGCCGCGCTGCGTGCGAACAGCCGCCTGCCGGTGCGGGTGCGCACGAAATCGATCGCCGCGAAGCTCACCGCCGACGCCTTCGCGAAGGTGATCGTGATCAACCGGTCGCTGAACCGCCTCTACCTCTATGCCGGCGAGAAGCTGCAGCGCACGTTCGCCGTCGCGACCGGGCAGGCCATCTACCCGACGCCGCCCGGCCGCTGGAGCATCGTGGTCAAGTGGAAGAACCCGTGGTGGTACCCGCCGACGCAGGACGCGTGGGCGAAGGGCCTGAAGCCGGTTCCTCCAGGCCCCGGCAACCCGCTCGGGACGCGCTGGATGGGGTTGAACGCCCCGGGGGTCGGCATCCACGGAACGGATGAGCCCGGGTCGATCGGCTACAGCGCGTCGCACGGCTGCATCCGCATGCAGGTGCCGGACGCGGAATGGCTGTTCGACCACGTCGACGTCGGGACGACGGTCTTCATCATCTGATGCGCGCGCTCCGGGTCGGTGCGGTCGCATGCGTCCTCGCGCTCCTCGGGCTGCTCGTGTGGGATCTCGCGCACCAGAACGGCCCGGGCGTCGCGATGAAGGTCGACAAGGGCAAGATCGTCCCTGCCCCGAACCTCGTCCTGCCGCGTCTCACCGGCGGGGGGAAACTGAGCCTGGCGTCGTTGCGCGGGAAGGTCGTCGTGGTCAACTTCTGGCAGTCGTCGTGCTACCCGTGCAAGCTCGAGGCGCGGGACGTCGCCGCCGCCTCCCGTGCGTGGTCTGCGAAGAACACCGACGTCGTGTTCCTCGGCGTCAACGCGCAGGACCTCGAAGGACCCGCGCGCGCCTACCTGAAGCACTACGGCGTGTCGTACGTGAACGTGCGCGACGCCCTGGGCAGCACGTGGCCGAAGTGGGGCGTGACCGGGGTGCCGGAGACCTTCTTCGTCGATCGCCGCGGCAACGTCGTTCCGCCGCACATCACCGGGCAGGCGTCGCGCGCGGAGATCAACGCGGGCATCCTGCGCGCGCTCGCGTCGTGAAGCTGCTCGTCGGCGCGCTCGCGGCGCTCGTCCTCGCCGCACCGGCCGCCGCGTGCACGCCGCGCGCGAGCCAGGCCTACCTCGAGACACGCCTCGTCTGCATCCAGTGCCACACGACGCTCGACGAGTCCGACTCGACGTTCGCGCGCGAGATGAAGGCGGAGGTGGCGCGGCAGATCAGGCTCTGCCGGACGAACTCGCAGATCATCGACTCGATGGTCGCGCAGTTCGGGCCCTCCGTGCTCTCGACGCCGCAGACGCACGGGTTCGACCTGATCGCGTGGGTGCTGCCGCTCGGCGGCATCCTGATCGCGGCCGGCGTGCTCGGCTTCGGCGCCCGCACGTGGTCGAAGGGACGTGAAGGCGGCGATGCGACGGAGCTCGACCGCCTCGGGCCGGAGGACGAGCGCCGGGTCGACGACGCGCTCCAGCGGTTCGAATGATCGAGAAGCTGCCGATCGCGTTCGCGGCGGGCCTCCTCTCGGTCGTGACGCCGTGCGTGCTGCCGCTCGTGCCGGGATACCTGTCGGCGATCTCCGCCGTCGAGGTCGACCGGCTCGGCGAGCGTGGGGTGGGTCGTCGCATCGCCGTCGCGAGCCTTCCGTTCATCGCCGGCTTCACCGTCGTCTTCGTGCTGCTCGGGGCCGGCGCGGCGGCGGTCGGCAGCGCGGTCGACAAGCAGGCGCAGTTGAAGATCGCGGGCTTCGTGCTCGTCGTGCTCGGTCTTGCGTTCATCGGCGTGCTGCCCTGGCCGGAGCGCGCCGTGGCGCCGGGCCTGCTGCAGCACGCGCGACGGCGAGGCTCGAACGCGCTCCTCGGCGGCGCGTTCGCGGTGTGCGCCGCTCCGTGCATCGGCACAGTGCTCGCGTCGATCCTCGTGCTCGCGTCGAGCTCGGGGACGATCGCCCGCGGCATCGTCCTGCTCGTCGCGTACTCGCTCGGGCTCGGCGCCGCGTTCGTCGTCGCCGGGATCGCCTTCGCGCACGCGATGCGCGCCTTCCGCTGGGTGCGCGACCACTACGGCGTCGTCCGCGGCGTGTCCGGCGCGATCCTCGTCGGGCTCGGGCTACTGCTCTTCTTCAACCGCGACTGGTGGCTCAGCGTGGCGGTCGACCAGATGCTGACGTGGGTCGGCCTCCGCACGATCTAGCCGCTCCCGTAACAACTCGACGTCGAGGCCGCGGTGCTCGGGCACGTACGCCGCGAGGCGCACGAGTGCCTTCACGCGCTGCCGCTCCGCCGCGACCGGCCGGCCGCGTCCGGCCTGGTACGCCGACACGACCACGTGCACGAGCCCCTGGAAGAAGTCGCGCTCGTCGTCCGCACACGCACGCCACGCCGTCTCGAACGCCTCGTGCGCGTCGAAGAACCGGCCGGCCCGCGCGAGCTCTAGCCCGTGTTGGTACGCCTCTTCGACGGTGCTACGGTTCGAATCACGCATGGCGACGATCCTGCTGTGTGGGGTCGACCTCTTCATCCGGGGCAAGCTGGAGGCGGCTCTTCCGGAGCATCGCTTCGAGACGACGGACGGGGTCGAGCCGCCCGACCTCGTGATCGCGAACATCGCGCGTGTCGATCCCGACGACGTCGCGGACACCTACCCGGACGTGCCGATCCTCGGGTTCACGAACCACACCGACACCGCCGGGCTGCGGCGCGCTCACGCCGCCGGCTTCGACCAGGTGGTCGCCAAATCGGCCCTGTTCGAGCGCACGCGGGAACTGATCGATGCCCTCCTGGCGTCGGTAGAGTAGGCCGCCGTGACCTACATCATCGCTGAGCCCTGCATCGACATCAAAGACAAATCGTGCGTCGACGTCTGCCCCGTCGACTGCATCCACGAGGCCAACCGGATCCTCGTGATCGACCCCGAGGAGTGCATCGACTGCGGCGCCTGCGAGCCCGAATGCCCCGTCGAGGCGATCTTCCCCGAGGACGCGCTGCCCGAGAAGTGGGAGCCGTTCGTGAAGATCAACTACGCGTACGGCGAGGGCCTCGATCAGGTGAACAAGCTCGTCGACGACTACGCGTCCGAGCACAACGTTCAGAACCAGCCGCTCGACTAGCCCGTCAAGCGCGAATACTCCTTGCGTGTTCTGGGCATTCGTTTGCCGCCCAGCAAACTCGCAAGGAGGTTCACGCATGCCTGACGCATGGAGCTCGAAACGCGAGCGTCAGTACGAGCACATCAAGGACTCCGAGAAGAAGCAAGGACGCTCGACGAAGCGGGCGAAGGAGATCGCCGCCCGCACGGTCAACAAGCAGCGGGCCGAGTCCGGCGAAACGAAGTCGGGCTCGTCCTCGAAGACGTCGTCCTCGTCGTCGCGCTCCGGCGGCAGCTCGTCGCGCTCCGGCGGCTCCTCGTCGCGCAAGAAGACGACGAGCCGGAAGACCGCCTCTTCCCGCAAGACGAGCTCGGCGCGGAAGAAGACGACCAGCCGCAAGACGACTTCGGCCCGCAAGACGACGGCCCGGAAGACGACGTCGGCGCGCAAGAAGACGACCGCGCGGAAGACGACCGCGCGGAAGACGGCCGCGCGCAAGACGACGGCCCGGAAGACGACCTCGGCGCGCAAGAAGACGACGGCGCGCAAGTCGAGCACGCGCAAGACGACGAGCCGCCGCAGCCCGACGGTTCGTCAGGCAGGCGCGAAGGGCGGCCGTGCGGGCACCACGGCGCAGAAGAAGGCCGCCGGGAAGAAGGGCGGGCGCGCGACCGCGCGCAAGTCCGGTAGCACGAAGAAGTCGACGTCGCGCGCGAGCGGTCGCGGGACGATGTCGGTCCGTACCGCGGGTGCGAGAGGCGGACGCAAGACCGCACGCAAGTCGTCTTCGCGCGGTCGTTGACCACTCGATCGGCGTGACGGGTGCGCGGAACGGTCGCGCATCCGTCATGTCGGTCGTTTACCTTTTCAGCAACGTGCGCAGGAACTTGTCCGTCCGCGTTGCACGTTAGAAACGAACGTGGTAGGGAATCGTGCACGCGCAATCCGACTCAGGAGGTCATTGATGACCCAAGAGGATTGGAGCGGGACCGGGGAGACGTCGCAGACGTCCATCGCCGGCTCGTTGAGCGAGTCGCCGACGGCAGATGCCGCGGTCGAGAGTGCTGAGGGTGTGCCGGCCATCACGGCGGCAACGAGATCCTCATCGCGCTCGAGCTCTCGTAGCTCCAGAAGCTCCTCCCGCTCGTCTTCCTCGCGCAAGGCTTCTTCCAAGAAGTCGGGCGCCAAGAAGTCTTCGGCCAGGAAGTCCTCGTCGAAGAAGAAGACCGCTGCGAAGCGCTCGACCGCGAAGCGGTCGACGGCGAAGCGGAGCACTGCCAAGCGCAGCACCGCGAAGCGGAGCACGGCGAAGCGGGGCACCGCGAAGAAGCGGAGCACCGCGAAGCGCAGCACCGCCAAGCGCGGCACCGCGAAGAAGCGGAGCACCGCGAAGCGGAGCACGGCGAAGCGGGGCACCGCGAAGAAGCGGAGCACCG
>CAZDEX010000127.1:0-6251 GCA_964504405.1 uncultured Gaiellales bacterium
TGGTCGCCGTTGACGGGGTTCGTCGCATAGCGGCCCGTGAAGACGCCCGTCTTCTCGCGCGTCGCGCGCTCCTCGGTCGGCCGCGCGGCGGCGATGCGCGCGTAGGAGAGCACCTCTTCGTTGCCCTCCGCGAGCTGCTGCACGAGCGGCGACTCGGGCGCGACGACGAAGAACGTCGCGCCGAACAGCGTGTCCGGGCGCGTCGTGAAGACGGGAATGTCGCGGTCGAGCTCCTCGACGCGAAACAGCACCTCGGCACCTTCGGAGCGGCCGATGTGCTGGCGCTGGATCTTCTTCGTGCGCTCGGGCCAGTCGAGCGTCTCCAGGTCGTCGAGCAGCTGGTCGGCGTACGCCGTGATCTTGAAGAACCACTGCTCCATGTTCCGCGTCTCGACGACGAACCCGCAGCGCCAGCAGCGCCCGTCGACGACGTGCTCGTTCGACAGGACCGTCTGGTCGTTCGGGCACCAGTTGACCGGCGCGGCGCGCCGATACGCGAGCCCGTGCTCGAAGAACTTGAGGAAAAGCCACTGCGTCCAGCGGTAGAACGTCGGCTCGTGCGCGGAGACCACGCGCTCCCAGTCGATTGCCCAGCCCATGCGCTTCATCTGGTGCGTGATCGCGGCGATGTTCTTCTCGGTGATCTCGAGCGGGTTGCCGCCCTCCTTGATCGCCGCGTTCTCGGCCGGCAGCCCGAACGAGTCGAAGCCCATCGGGCGCAGCACGTGGTGGCCGGTGCGCCGGCGGTAGTGCGTGACCACGTCGCCCAGCGTGTAGTTGAGGACATGCCCCATGTGCAGCGAGCCCGACGGGTACGGCAGCATCTCGAGCATGTAGAAGCGGTCGTCGGAGCGGGGCTCGTTCTCGACGTGGAACGTCCGCTCGGCCTCCCAGACCGACTGCCATTTCTGCTCGATTGCGTGGGGGTCGTACTCGCTCACAAGGCTCACCTGTTGTAAAGGGCTCAGAGACGAAAAAGCCTCTCGAATGAGAGGCCAGGGGGAGACGCGCGCGGCGCAGGCCGCGAATGCTCCCTGGACTACGTAAGCAGCTCCATCGCGTGCATCTTAGCGCCGGAATCTCCCCGCAGGCCACCAATTCCAATCGCCGAGGAGCGCCATCAGGCTCGGCACGAGGAGCGCGCGGACGAGCGACGCGTCGATCGCGACGGCGAGGGCGATCCCGACCCCCACCTCCTTCACGATCAGGATCGACGACGTCGCGAAGGCGCCGACCGCGACGCAGAAGAGGAGCGCGGCGGACGTGATCACGCGCCCGGTGCGCTCGAGCCCGAGGGCGACCGCCTCGCGGTTCGACAGACCGGCGTCGTGCGCCTCCTTGATGCGCGAGAGCAGGAAGACGCCGTAGTCCGTCGCGAGCCCGAAGGCGACCGCGAAGAGGAGCACGGGCTGCGTCAGCTCGAGCGCGCCCTGGCTCGTGTACGCGAGCAGCCCCTCGAGCCGGCCGTCCTGGAAGATCCAGACGAGCGCGCCGAACGCGGCTGACAGGCCGAGCAGGTTCATCAGCAGCGCCTTGAGCGGAAGCACGAGCGAGCGCGTGACGAAGTAGAGGAGCAGGAACGTCGAGAGCGCGAGGATCGCGAGTGCATAGGGAAGGTGACGGCGCAGGCTCGCCGCGGTATCGAGGTACCACGCCGTGCGACCTCCGACCTCGGCGCCGGGAATGCGCCGCACGGCGCGCACGAGGTCCTTCGTCTGCGCGCTCATCACCCCGCCGCGAGGCACGACGTCGACCGACCAGAGCTGAGGGCCGAGGCGCTTCGGCGCGGACACGGCGAGCGCGCCCGGCAACGCTTCGAACCTGCGGGCGAGCTGCGGCGACGAAACGGCGATGTGCAGCGGCGCGTCGAGGCCGGGCACGAAGTCGCGATGGAGGGCGTCGTCTGCCTGGCGCGCGCTCGAGCTCTTCGGGAGCACCGTCGCGTCGACGCCGACGAAGCGCACGCCGAGGAACGGCAGGCCGAGCACGACGAGGAGCGTTGCGGATGCTAACGCGACGCGCCCGGGACGGCGCATCACCCAGTGCGCGAAGCGGTACCAGCCGCCGCTCTCGTCGGCGCGGGCCGCGCGCTCGGCAGCCCGTTGCCACCGCCGCGGCGCGAGCGCGTTGACGCGCTCGCCGAGCAGCGCGAAGAGCGCAGGCAGCAGCGTGAGCGCGACGATCCCGGCGAGCGGCGCGACGATCACACCGCCGATCGCCATCGAGCGCAGGAAGCGCAGCGGGAAGACGGCAAGCGACGCGAACGCGGCGGCCACGGTGAATGCGCTGAACGCCACGGTGCGTCCCGCGGTCGCGAGCGTCGTGCGCAGCGCCTCGCGGCCGGGGCCGTGCCGCACGAGCTCCTCGCGGTAGCGCGAGACGAGCAACAGGCTGTAGTCGATCGCGAGCCCGAGCGCCGCGCCCGTGACGAGGTTGAGCGCGAAGACCGAGATCGCTCCCACGTCGTTGACGAGCCGCAGCAGGGCAAGCGTCGAGAACAGCACGAGCAGCCCCGCGGCGAGCGGCAGCAGCGCGGCGACGAAGCCTCGGAAGATCCACAGCGCAAGGAGCAGGAGAAGCGGGAACGCGAGCAGCTCGGCGCGCAGGAGATCGCGCTCGGACGCCTTGCTCACCTCCTCGTTCGCGAGGGCGGTCCCGCCGACGATCCCCGGGAGCGACCGGGCGAGGCGCTCGACCGAACCGGGCCTGCGCTCCGTGAACGAGGCCGCGACGAGGAGGCGCGACCCGTCGCGGGAGACGGCCGCGCGCGGGTCGACGCGTGCGATGCCCGGCGTCCCGCGCAGGGTCGCGGCGGCGCGGGCAGCCTGGGAGCGGCTTGCGATCACGATCAGCGACGGGCCGGGCAGCTCGCCGCTCGCCCGGCTGATCCGGTCGAAGGTGCGGAAGCTCTCGGCGCCCCGGTCCTGGAAGTCATCGTCGCTCGACGTGAGCCGCGAGGGCGTCGATGCGCCGAACAGCGCGGCGGCGATCGCGACCGCGAGCGCGGCGACGGTGATCGCGCGAGGACGGCGAAACGCGAGGTCGGCGAGCGCAGCGAGCATTCGACCAGCACAATGCCTGGCGTGATCGAGGAGCTGCTTCCCGATACCGCGCACGTCGAGGACGGCGAGCTCGTCGTCGGCGGCCTGCGCGCCTCCGCGCTCGCACGCGAGTTCGGCACGCCGGTCGTCGTCTACGACGAGGCAACGTTGCGTGCGAACGCGCGCGCCTATCGCGAAGCCGCGCCGGGCGCTCTCGTCGTCTACGGCACCAAGGCGTTCCCGTCGGTTGCCGTGCTGCGCCTGCTCGCGGCGGAAGGCCTGGGCGCGGATGTCTCGACCGTCGGGGAGCTGGAGTTCGCGCTGCGTGCCGGGCTCACCGGCGAGCGGCTCGTCGTCCACGGCAACAACAAGGAGGACGAGCTGCTGCAGCGATCGGCCGAGGTCGGCGCGCTCGTCGTGCTCGACTCGCTGGAGGAGCTCGAGCGCGCCCGGGCGATCGGCGCCACGCGCTGCCTGATCCGCGTCACGCCCGGCATCGAGGCCGAGACGCACGAGGGGATCATGACGGGGCATCTCGGCTCGAAGTTCGGCCTCCCGCCCGACGACGCGGTCGAGGCGATCCGCCGCATGCCCGAATGCGAAGGGCTGCACGTGCACGTCGGCTCGCAGCTCCTGCACTTCGGCGCGTCGCTGATGACGGTCACGTGGGTCGCCGACTTCACTGCGCGCGTGCGCGAGGAGCTCGAGTGGACCCCGCGCATCGTCGACCTCGGCGGCGGCCTCGGCGTGCGCCACGTCGTCGAGGACCCCCGCTTCACGATCGGCGAGTTCGTCGGCGGCCTCGTCGCCGAGCACGAGCGGTCGTGGCAGCGGCACGGGCTTCCGCCTGTCGGGCTCGTGCTCGAGCCTGGGCGTTCGGTCGTCTCGCGGGCGGGCGTGACGCTGTACTCCGTCGGCGGGGTCAAGCACACGAGCAGCGCGACGACGTTCGTGACGATCGACGGTGGAATGTCCGACAACCCGCGGCCGGCGATGTACGGCGCGCGCTACAGCGCGTTGCTCGCGAACCGCATGGACGAGGAGCCCACGGGGCCGTACGCCGTCGCAGGCAAGCACTGCGAGTCGAGCGACGTGCTGATCGAGCGCGTCGAGCTTCCGGAACCGCGCCGCGGCGACTTGCTCGCCATCCCCGTCACCGGCGCGTACACGCTGTCCATGAGCTCGAACTACAACGCGGTCACGCGTCCGCCGGCGGTGCTCGTCGCGGACGGGAAGGCGCAGCTGATCCGCCGCCGCGAGACGATCGACGACCTCCTCGCGTTAGAGACCGAAACGAGCTGATGGCCGAGCACGAGATCCTCGTCTGGTCGGACTACATCTGACCGTTCTGCCGAATCGGCCAGCCTCTGGCCGACTGGCTCCGGCATCGGTTCGACGCCGAGGTGACGTGGCTTCCGTTCGAGCTCCATCCCGAGTATCCGCCCGAGGGTCTGCCGCGCGCACGCCTGCTCGCGCGGTACGGCTCGTTCGAGGAGCGGCTGCGGGAGCGGTTCGTGGAAGAGGGACTGTCGTACACGCCGAACCCCGACGTCGTTCCGAACTCGTTCGACGCGCTCCGGCTCTCCGAGCTCGCGCGCGACCTCGACCGTCACGACGAGATTCACGACCGCCTGATGGACGCCTACTGGCGGGAGGGCGTGAACATCGGCGACCGCGACGAGTTGCGCCGCCTGTTGCCCGACCTGCCCGCCGACGACGTCGAGCGCGTGCTCGCCGGTGACGAGTACGCCGGCCGCGTTCGCGCGTCGACCCAGCAGGCGCTCGGGATCGGCGCGAACGGCGTGCCGGCCTGGGTGATCGACGGCAAGCTCCTCGTCCCCGGCGCGCAGCCGCGCGAGGTGTTCGAGCGCGCGTTCGAGCAGCTGGCCTCGGGTTAGTCGGAGCCGGGCGCGAACGTGCAGTGCTGATGCTTGGCCGGCGGATCGAGCACGAGGAGCTCCGGGATCGAGACGAGCCGGATGCCCCGCTCGTGCGCCGCCTGAAGGATGGCGGGCATCGCCTCGATCGTCCACGGGTGGATGTCGTGCATCAGGACGATCGCGCCCGGCCTCAGCTCGCGGATGACGTTGCGCGCGACCGATCGCGCGGTGGGATGCTTCAAGTCGTCACCCGAGGTCGCCGACCAGAAGACCTCGAGGAGGCCGAGTGACCGCGCGACTGCGTCGGTTTGCGCGTCGTGCAGCTCGTATGGCGCGCGGAACAGCCGCGGCCGCCGGCCGAGCGCTTGCGTCGCGGTGTACTCCGTGCGCACGAGCTCGGCCCACTGCAGCCACCTGGGCAGCTGCGGCATGCGCGGATGCGACCACGAGTGATTCCCCACGGCGCTCCCGCCGTTCACTTCGTCTTGCGCGGCCTGCGGCCAGTACTGCATGCGATTGCCGATCAGGAAGAACGTCGCGTGCGCGCCGGCCTTCTCGAGCAGCGCGAGCAGCTCCCCGGTGTACGGGCCCGGCCCGTCGTCGAAGGTGAGCGCAACCACGTTCCCGCGGCCGCCTCCGCAGTACACCGGCTCGCCGCGCCGGAACGCGATGCCCAGCGCACGCGTCTCTTCCCACCGCAGCACGACGTGCGGGCGCCGATAGGGCTCGGGGCCGATGCGCGACGCCGCAGCGAGCGGCACCGCTACCAGGGCCGCCGCAACGAGACACAGCACGACCCGCATGCCCCGACGTTACATCCTCGACCGCAGCGCCAGGACGTTCGAGACGAAGGGCTTCGACACCGTGTAGATGCCGTGCTCCTTCACCGCCCGCTCGCCCTGGTACCAGCCGGCGAGCGCGAGGTGCTCGTCGCCGCCGAAGACGTTCAAGAGGTGCTTCAGGTAGAGGAGTCCGACCTCGATGTCTCCGTCGACGCTGGCCGGGATCTTGCGGCCCGCGAGCACCGTCTGGACGTACGCGCGCGTCGAGGGCAACGTCTGGAGCACGCCGCGCGCCCCGGCGCTCGAGACGATCTCCGTCTGGAACCCCGACTCCATCCACGCGAGGGCGCGGACGAGATGCGGGTCGACCCCGAGGCGGCCGGACCATGCGTCGAGCACCGCGCGCACGTCGATGCGCTGCGGGCCGAGCGACGGCGCGGTCACCGCCGGGATGCGCAGGCGCTGGCCGATCACGATCGGCTTCGCGGGGTCGAGCCGGTTCGCGGCGGCGAGCGCCGTGATCGTCGTGTGGTACCCCGCAGCGAGGG
>CAZDEX010000128.1:0-4569 GCA_964504405.1 uncultured Gaiellales bacterium
GTTCGACAGGCACGCGCAGCGCGTGCGGGCCCTCGAGCCCGCCCTCGCGGACTAGCTTGGTCTGAGCCATCCCCAGACGCACGCAATTCCGCATCAAGCCTCTAGAATTTTCGCTCGTGACCGCGTACATCGTCGACGCCGTCCGCTCGCCGATCGGGCGCAAGAACGGGACGCTCGCGGCGATTCGCGGCGACGACCTCGCGGCACAGGTGCTGAACGGGCTGATCCGTCGGCACGAACTCGATCCCGCAGAGATCGAGGACGTGCAGATGGGCTGTGTCACGCAGATCGGCGAGCAAGGCTGGAACGTCGCGCGCATGGCCGTGCTCGCAGCCGGGTGGCCGGTCGAGGTGAGCGCGACGACGGTCGACCGTCAGTGCGGCTCGTCGATGCAGACGAACTTCAACGCGGCCGCGGCCGTGATGGCGGGCCAGCTCGACGTCGTCGTGTCGGCCGGGGTCGAGATGATGTCGCGCGTTCCAATGGGCTCGAACGGGGGCTCGGTCTCCGAGGAGGTGACGAGTCGGCACGAGATCGTGATGCAGGGGACGTCGGCGGAGCTTCTCGCCGAGGAGTGGGGGTTGTCGCGCGACGAGCTCGACGCGTACTCGCTCGAGTCGCACCGGCGCGCGTTCGCCGCGTCCGACAGCGGCAAGTTCGAGGGAGAGATCATCCCGATCGAACTTCCCGACGCGCCCGGTGGAGGCGGCGTCGCGACGCGCACCGTGTTCAAGGTCGACGAGGCTGCGCGGCGCGAGACGTCGCTCGAGGCGCTCGCTGCGCTCAAGCCGGTGTTCCGTCCGGACGGGGTCGTGACGGCCGGCAACTCGTCGCAGATCGTGGACGGCTCCGCCGCGGTGCTGATCGCGAGCGAGGCTGCCGTGAGCAAGCTCGGACTGACGCCCCGGGCACGGTTCGTGTCGTTCGGGCTCGCGGGCGTCGATCCGACGCGCATGCTGCACGGCAACCCGCAGGCGATGGAGAAGGCGCTCGCCAGGGCCGGCCTGACGATGGACGACATGAGCGTGATCGAGGTCAACGAGGCCTTCGCGTCCGTCGTGCTCCAGACGGCGAAGGACCTGCAACTCGAAGAGCGCATGGCCGATGTGAATCCGAACGGCGGCGGCATCTCGCTCGGGCATCCGCTCGGCGCCACCGGCGCGCGCATCACGGCGACCCTGCTCCCGGAGCTCGAGCGCCGCGGCGCGCGGTACGGCATCGCGTCGATGTGCGTCGGGTTCGGCATGGCGATCGCCGGCGTCGTCGAGCGCGTCTAGGGCGAATGCAGCACTTGGTGCTCGTTCGCGGTCGCGGCGACCGGCCGCTCGGGCGCGTGCACGGCGACGACGTCCAGGTAATCGACGCGACCGGGCCCGTGCGGCGATAGCATCGCGCGCCTGATGAAGATCGGCATCGTCGGATTGGGCGCGATGGGGTCGGGCATCGCGCAGCTCGCGCTCGAAGCGGGGTTCGCAGTCGTCGGACGCGAGGTCGAGATGCAGCGCGCCGAGCACGCGCGCGACCGGATCGCCCACTTCCTGACGCGCAAGGTCGAGAAGGGGCAGCTCGAGCAGAGCGCGCGCGACGAGGCCGTCGCGCGGCTGCAGCTGACGACGGCACTCGCCGACCTCGCCGACTGCGACGTCGTGATCGAAGCCGCGTACGAGGACCTGGCCGTCAAGCACGAGCTGTTCCAGGTGCTCGAGAGCGTCGTGCGGGCAGACACGATTCTCGCGACGAACACGTCCGCACTCTCGGTGACGGAGATCGCATCGGTGCTCGAGCGTCCGGAGCGCGCGCTCGGCATGCACTTCTTCAACCCCGCGCCGTTGATGCCGCTGGTCGAAATCGTGAAGGCCGAGCGCACGGACGACGCCGTCTTCGAGACCGTGTTCGAGCTCGGAGCGAAGCTCGGGAAGACGCCGATCCGCTGCAGCGACACACCGGGCTTCGTCGTCAACCGCGTGCTCATCCCGCTGCTGAACGACTGCGTGCGCGTGCTCGACGAGGCGGGGGTGACCCCGGAGGACCTCGACGCGGGAATGCGGTTCGGCGCGGGCTGGCCGATGGGGCCGTGCGCGCTGCTCGACCTCGTCGGCGCCGACGTGCACGTGCACGCGAGCGAGGCGCTCTACGAGAAGACGCGCGAGCCGCGTATGGCGCCGCCGCCACGTCTCGTCCGCATGCTGAAGGCCGGCAAGCTCGGCCGGAAGACGGGCGAGGGCTTCTACACCTACGAGTGACGTCCGGCGCCGCCCGTACCGTGGGCGGGCAGATGGCGATGTGCCAGGTCTGCCGCAGGACGCTGCTCTCCGGTGAGCGTTACCGGACCTGGCGCTGGGCGCGCCGTGACCACACGGTGTGCGTCGTCTGTGAGCCGGCCGCGCGCAAGGGCGGAGGCGTGCGCGTCGTCGATGCGTTCGAGCGCGTGCGCGCGGACGGGCTCACACCGAACGTGCGGCGAGTCGCTTGATCGTCCCGCCCTGCACGACGACCGACGCGAGCACGACAACGAACACCGTCTCGTAGATCCGCGTCCCGTCGGCCACGTGGTGGCGGAGCGCGAAGGTCGCGAGCAGGATCGGCACTGCGCCTTTCAGCCCGCCCCAGATCACGAACAGGCGCTCGCCGCGCCGCAGGTGCACGGGGGCGAGCAACGCGCCGGCGATCAGCGGCCGCGCGAGGAACGAGACGAACGCGGCGAGCGCGAGCCCCTGCAGCCACCGGCCGCCGTCGATGCCGGAGAGGTGGATCGTCAGACCGAGCGCGACGAACGCGACGATCTCCGCGGCCGACGAGACGCGGTCGAGGAGCTCGGGCGAGTCGCTCTCGATGTCACCGACGGCGAGCCCCGTCACGAACACCGCGAGGAAGCCGGAGCCGTGTGCGAGGTCGGCGAGGAGGAACACGGCCGCGACGAGCGCCGACATGCGCACGACTCCCGAGCGACCGAACCGGTGGCCGACGTATCCGCCGGCGAGCCCGACGGCGAGGCCGATCGCCATCTGCAGCGCGAACGTCCGCACGACGATCCAGAAGCTCCCATCCGGATGAATGGCGAGCGCGACCAGCCCGAGCATCAGCGCGATCCCGACCGGGTCGTTCGCGCCGGACTCGCCCTCGATGATCGTGCGTGTGCGCCCGGGGATGTGCTGGCCGCTGAGCACCGAGAAGACGACCGCCGGGTCGGTGGGCGCGACGGCCGCGCCGAGGAGACCGGCGGTGAGCCACGCGAGCCCGAATGCGCAGTGCGCGAACAGCGTCACCGCGCCGGCCGTCGCGAACGTCCCGACCACGCCCAGCGTCAGGACCGGGACGGCGGCCGGGCGGAAGCGCCGCCAGCCGATCGACGCGCCGCCGTCGTAGAGGATCACCACGAGCGCGACGGTGACGATCAGCTCCACCGTCTCCATCGATGGCGCGATCCGCGGCACGAGGTCCGATGCGGCGGCCGCCAGCACGAGGAGCAGCGCGGCAGGCGGGATCGTCACGGGGATGCGCGAGAGGCGTGACCCGCTCAAAAACTCCTTACCTTTCGCTCATTGGGGGCATAATTCGGAAGGAAAGACTGTGTCTTGCCGATGCGCCGGCTCTGCGTCATCCTGCTCTGTGGCCTCGTTGCCGTGCCTGCGGCAATGGCGGCGTCGCGTGCGACGGGCGACGGCGTGCTCGAGGTCTTCCACGCGTACGGCGCGGTGACCGTGAACGGTACGCGCGGGACGGCGTGGGGGCAGATCGGCAAAGGCAGCCTGGTCGTGACCGACTATGTCGCGGGCGACGGGCAGGTGCTCGTCAGCGGCGCGGATTCCACCGTGCCCGCCGGCTCGAACGTGACGATCTACGTCGGCAAGGACATCCACTTCCGCGTGACCGGCGGCCGCTACAAGCTGCGGTTCACGGGCGACGACATCAATCTTTCGGCAGTGGGTGTGGGCACGGCGAAGTTGAACGGTGACGGCACCGTCGCCGACGCAGGTGATTACTCGCTCGACGGTGGGAAGATACTGGCCGTGCCGCTTTCTTTGCGGATCGTGTCGTTTCCCGCCGGGTCGGCCACGGCGCCCTGACGGTGAGCGCCGCGGCCCCGAACATTCTGGTGGTCGAAGATGAGAGCTCGATCGCCAGCTTCGTCGCGCTCTACCTGAAGAACGCCGGCTACGGGGTGCGCACCGCGGCGAACGGCAACGACGCGCTCGCGCAGGTCGCGCAGGAGATGCCCGGCCTGATCGTGCTCGACCTGATGCTTCCCGACATCGACGGGATCGAGGTCACGAAGCGCATCCGCCAGTCGAGCGACGTGCCGATCCTGATGCTGACCGCGCGCGACGAAGACGTGGACAAGATCATCGGGCTCGAGGTCGGCGCGGACGACTACCTCACGAAGCCGTTCAACCCGCGCGAGCTCGTCGCGCGCGTCAAGTCGATCCTTCGTCGCGCGGCGCCCGAGCGGCGCGAGCTCGAGAGCGAGACGATCGAGCACGGCGACCTGCACGTCGACGCAGGCCGGCGCGAGGTTCGCGTGGGTGACGACGAGGTTCAGCTCGCGCCGAAAGAGTTCGACCTCCTCTG
>CAZDEX010000128.1:4579-6238 GCA_964504405.1 uncultured Gaiellales bacterium
CGCGGGCTCGTGCTGACGCGCGACCAGCTGCTCGAGCGCGTGTGGGGCTACACCTTCGCCGGCGACACGCGCACGGTCGACGTGCACGTGCGTCAGCTGCGTCGCAAGCTGGGAGATGCGTCGCCGATCGTCACCGTGTGGGGCGTCGGCTACAAGGTCTCGCCCGCGAAGGACGCCAAGAAGGACACGGCGAAGACCTAGGGAGACATGCTCGGGTCGCTCCGCGTCCGGTTGCCGCTCGTGTTCCTCGCGGGGATCGTGCTCGCCGCCGTGCTCGCCGCCGCGGTCTCGGTCAAGCTCTTCCAGGACTTTGCCCGCCACCAGGCGCTGTCGAACCTGAGCCGCGAGGCAAACGGGATCGCGAAGCTGTACGCCCAGGCAATCCAGGCCGGGTACGGGAACACGAAGGAAGGCAAGCAGAACGACCAACGGGCGCCGACGTTCGCCGCGCCGACGCTCGAACGCGCGACCGGCGACAAGATCTTCTTCGTCGGCCCGGGGCTCTTCCCCGGTCAGGGCTTCGTCGGCCTGAAGCACCTCCCGTCCGACACCGTCGAGTGGCACGCAGGCAAGTCGGTGACCTTCGAGCTCACGCCGCCGGGGGCCTCGCGCCCGTTCTACGCCGTCGCGAACCCGATCGTGAAGGACGGCACCGTGATCGGCGCGCTGATCGTCGCGACGCCCAAGACGAGCGTGAACGCGCTCGTCTCGTCGCTCATCCAGCGCCTCGCGATCGCGCTTCTGCTCGGGCTGGTCGGCGCCGCTGCGCTCGCCTGGTACCTGTCGCGTCGGATCGTGCGGCCGGTGCTGCAGCTGTCCGAGGCGGTCGACGCTGTCGCGGCCGGGAGCCGCGACGTCGTTGTCCCGACGAACGCGGCCGGAGAGCTCGGCCACCTCAGCGGGCGGTTCGCGGAGATGGCGCACCGCCTCGGCGAGATCGAGGAGATGGAGCGCAACTTCCTGATGTCGGTCTCGCACGAGTTGCGCACGCCGTTGACCGCGATCCGCGGTCACGTCGCAGCGATCCTCGAGGGAGTGATCACCGATCCGGAGGAGCGCCAGCAGTCGCTGGAGACGGTCTCGCTGGAGACCCAGCGCCTCGACCGCCTCGTCGGCGACATTCTCGACCTTGCAAAGCTGGATACGCACCGGTTCACCGTCCTGACGGAGGAGGTCGACATGGCCCAGCTCCTCGCGCAGGCCTACGACAGGTACCTCGACGAGGCGCAACGTCGCGAGATCCAGTACAAGCACGAGGTGCACGCGCGGCCGGTGCTGCTCTCCGACGGCGACCGCGTGCTGCAGGTCGTCGGGAACCTGCTCTCGAACGCGTTCCACGCGACGCCCGACGGCGGCTGCATCTCCCTCGAGCTGGCGCAGCAGAACGGGACGGTTCGGGTCGCGGTCGAGGACACCGGCCCGGGGATCCCGCCCGAGGCGCGCGAGCGGCTGTTCCGCCCGTTCGTCTCGAACAGCTCGGGCGGCACGGGCCTCGGCCTCGCGATCGCGAAGGAGATCTCGACCGCGCTCGGCGGGCGCATCGAGCTGCACTCGGAGGTGGGGAAGGGGTCCCGCTTCGAGCTCGTGCTGCCCGTGCGTTTCGGCTAGGCGCTGTATCCGCTGTCGGCGCCGGCGAAGCCGGCACCTTCGCTCTTTGGC
>CAZDEX010000129.1:0-6205 GCA_964504405.1 uncultured Gaiellales bacterium
CTTCGGCCTCGTCGGCGACGGCCCCGCCTCGCTCGAGGCGATCGGCAAGCAGCTTGGTCTGACGCGCGAGCGCGTGCGGCAGATCGAGACCGAGGCACTGCGCAAGCTCGCGCAGAACGAAGACCTCGCAGACGCTGCGTAGGCTGCAACGCGCTATCGACGCGTAACTCTTGAACCTGGTTCGCTCCGCGAACCAGGTTCAGGTGTTTCGCTCTGCGAACCAGGTTCGGGTGTTTATCGTCGTGGGCGGTGCACTTCACTGCCCACGACGAGCTCCAGCTCCTGATCCTGCTCGCCGCGCTCGGGGCGATGCTCGTCGTTGCTGCGGTGTGGCGGCTGCCCGTCGCATTGCTGTTCGTCGCGGGCGGACTCGTCCTCGGCTTCGTTCCGGGCCTGCCGCATTTCCAGTTGCCGCCGGATCTCGTGCTCGTGGCGATCCTGCCGCCGCTCCTCTATTCGTCCGCCTTCTTCACCGGCCTCCGCGACCTGCGCGCGAACCTGCGGCCGATCTCGCTGCTCGCGGTCGGCGCGGTGGCGGCGACGATGTGCGCGGTCGCCGTCGTCGCGCACGAATGGCTCGGTCTCTCGTGGGCAACCGGCTTCGTGCTCGGCGCGATCGTCTCGCCGACCGACGCGCTCGCAGCGACCGAAGTCATCCGCCGCGTCAACGTCCCTCGCCGCATCACCGCGATCATCGAGGGCGAGAGCCTCGTCAACGACGGCGTCGCGCTCGTCCTCTACCGCAGCGCGGTCACAGCCGTCGTCGCGGGGACGTTCTCCTTCTGGAACGCTTCGTGGCATCTCGTCGTGAACGTGATCGGCGGGATCGCGGTGGGCCTGGCTGTCGGCTACGTCGTGCGGCAGGTGCGCCGACGCGTCGATGATGCGCCGACCGAGGTGTCCCTCGCTCTGCTCTCGGGATACCTCGCGTACCTCCCCGCGACTGCGATCGGAGTCTCGGGCGTTCTGGCGGCGGTCACGATCGGCGTCTACATGGGGTGGTACACGCCCCAGCTCACCACCGGGCTCACGCGTATCTCGGGGAACGCGTTCTGGGAGATCCTCACGTTCCTGCTCAACGCGCTGCTCTTCGCCCTCGTCGGGCTGCAGCTGCACGGGATCCTCGATCGCCTCGGCGACCATTCGACTGCGTCGCTCGTCGGCGACGCCGCGCTGATCAGCTTCGTCGTGATCGCCATGCGGATCCTCTGGGTCCCGTTCAACGTGTATCTGCCGCGGCTGCTCTTTCCACGCATCCGTGAACGGGATCCGTATCCGCCGTGGCAGTTGCCGGCGATCGTCGCCTGGGCCGGCATCCGCGGTGCGGTGTCGCTCGCAGCGGCGCTGGCGCTGCCGACGGGCTTCCCGCACCGTGACCTGATCGTGTTCCTGACCTTCTCGGTCATCCTCGTGACGCTGATCGGGCAAGGGCTCACCTTGCCCTGGTTGATCCGTGCGCTGCACGTCCGGGACGACGGCGGCGCCGGGCGCGAGGACGCGAAGGCGCGCGTCAAAGGAGCCGAGGCGGCCCTCGCGCGGCTCGACGAGCTCGAGCAGGAAGGCTGGATCCTCGAGGACACCGCCCAGCGTGCGCGCGGGCAGTACACCTTCCGCGCGAATCGCTTCCGCAACCGCTACCACGGTGTCGACGACGAAGGCACGGAGGCTCGGTCGCAGCAGTATCAGCGCCTGCGCCGCGAGCTGCTCGAAGCGGAACGTCAGGCGGTGATCGGCCTGCGCAACGACGGAGTGATCACCGAAGAGGTGATGCAGCGCGTCCAGCGCGACATCGACCTCGAGGATCTTCGCCTCGATCTTTAAGCGGGTGCAAGTGCGACGCGCGCGGGCTCGCGCCGGATCTGCGAGACGAGCCCGACCGCGAACAGGCAGAGCAGGCCCGACACGCCGAACGCCCAGCCGTAGCCGCCGAACCACGTGCGCGCGGCACCGGCGCCCCACGCGGCGGCGGCCGCGCCGAACATGTGCGCCGCGAAGATCCAGCCGAACACCACGCCTACGTTGTCGCGGCCGAAGACCTCGGCGGTCAGCGCGACCGTCGGGGGCACGGTCGCGACCCAGTCGAGGCCGTAGAAGATCACGAAGAGGATCAATCCGAAATGCGGCGAGCTGAACGCGTACGGCAGCGCGAGCAGGCTCAGCCCGCGCAGGCCGTAGTACCAGGCGAGGAGCAGGCGCGGGTCGTAGCGGTCGGTCAGCCAGCCGGACGCCATCGTCCCGATCAGGTCGAACACGCCGATTGTCGCGAGCAGCGACGCCGCGGCGACCTCCCCGAAGCCGTGGTCCATCGCAGCCGGAATGAGCTGCGTGCCGATCAGGCCGTTCGTCGAGGCCCCGCAGATGAAGAAGCTGCCCGCGAGCAGCCAGAACGCCGGCACGCGCCGTGCCTCGGCGAGGCTGCGGACGGCGTTCGCGAACGGGTTGCCGACCGCGGCCACCGGCGGCTCGAGCACCTCCGCGCCGAACGGCGCGATGCCGACGTCGAAGGGCCGGTCGCGCACGAACAGCACCACGAGCGGGAGCACGACGACGAGCGCGACCACCGCCGCCGTTCCGGCTGCGTAGCGCCAGCCCCATTGCGTGACGATCCAGGCGAGCACGGGCAGGAAGATCAGCTGGCCCGTCGCGTTCGACGCGGTCAGCATTCCGGTGACGAGCCCGCGACGCCGTACGAACCAACGGTTCGCGATCATCGCGCCGAGCGGCACCGAGATCGCGCCGGTCGCGCTCGCGTTCACGACGCCCCACAGGATGTCGAGCTGCCATGGCTGCGTCATGAAGATGCTCAGCCCGGCGCCGGTTGCGATCCCGAAGATCGCCCCCGTGATCACGCGCCGCATGCCGAAGCGCTCGATGAGCGCGGCCGCGAAGGGGCCGCCGAGGCCGTAGATCACGAGGTTGATCGCGATCGCGAAGCCGATCGTCGCGCGGCTCCAGCCGAACTCGTTCTGGAGCGGGACGATCAGGATGCCGGTGGTCGAGCGGAACCCGGCCGCCGTGACGAGCGTCACGAGCCCGACGGCGACCATCACCCAGCCGTAGTGGATCCGCCTCATAGAACATTGAACGTTCGCCGCGGCGCGGCTAGTCCCGCAGCCAAGCCTCTAGGTCGTGAGCACGACGGGCCCGGCGACGTGCTCGTTCGCGCCCTGCTTCGTGATGACCCAGCCGTCGAACCGCGAGAAGTCGTACGGGACGGACAGCCGCACCGTCGTCGTGCGGGCGTTGACGCGGAACGACCCGCACGGGGCGACCGGCTTGCCGTGGCGCGTCAGCCAGAGCTCGTAGTACTCGGGCCTCGGCTGCTGCGGCAGGTTGTTCACCTCGAGCTGCATCGGCCAGTTGCCGGCGCCGTCTTTCCAGCCGACCTTGAGCAGCGCGAGGGCGTTCCCGCCGTGCATCGGCACGACGCGCTGCGTGTGGAACCCGGTCGGCTTCGCGTGGCCGACGAGATAGCCGCCGGCGAATGCGAGCAGCGCGAGCGCGGCCGCGGCGACCGCCGCGAGCGCCCAGCGGCGGCGCGGAAGGAGCGGGAACTGGACGATCTCCGCCTCGGCCGGCTCCGTGGGCGGCCGCTCGAGGGCGGGCGGCAGATCGGGCGGCGGCCCGGCCCGCATCAGCAGGTCGTGCACCCGGCGCAGGCGGGCCTCCTCGTCGGGCGAAAGATCGTCCCCGCCGACGATGTCGTCGAAGTTGGTCATTCGAACTCTTCTCCGAGGAGCTCGGACAGCCGCATCAGCGCGGCCCGCGTGCGTGTCTTCACGGTCCCGAGCGGAAGGCCGAGGAACTCGGCGACTTCACTCTGCGAGAGGCCGCTCCAGTACGCGAGCGCGATCACCTCGCGCTCGCGCTCGGGCAGCTCTTCCAGCGAGCGGTGGACGCGCCATGCCACCCAGCTCTGCTCGGCGCGGTCTGCCGGCCCGGGCTCGGTGGCGGCCTCGTCGGGAATGTCCGCAGGGATCTCGCTGCGCGAGCGCGCGCGGTCGACGATTGCATTCCGCGCGACGGCGTACAGCCACGGTGCGCCGGGGCCGCGGTCCGGGCGGTACGACGATGCGGAGCGCCAGATCGACGCGAACGTCTCCTGGACGGCGTCCTCGGCGCGTCCGCGATCGCCGAGGCGGCGCAGCGCGAGCCCGAACACGGGGCGCGCATAACGGCGGTAGAGATCCTCGAACGCCGAACGGTCGCCCGTCGCCGCGCGCTGGATCAGCTCCCCGTCGCTCGTCACCCGGGGGATGGTACGGAGTGCAAGGGCGTACGACGCCACAAAAGGGTTCTACGGCGTCGAACGTCCTCCGGATTTCAGCATGCGCCCGCCGTCGACGACGAGCGTCGTCCCTGTCACGTAGCCGGCGCCCGCGAGATAGACGACCGCGTCGGCCACGTCTTCCGGCGAGCCGACCCGTCCGAGCAGCGTCTCCGCCGCGCGGCGGCCCTCTTGACCGGGCTCGACCGCGACCGGCCCCGGCGCGATCCCGCACACGCGCACGTCGGGCGCGAGGGCCCGCGCGAGCACGCGCGTCAGCATCGCCTGCGCCGCCTTGGCGGCGGAGTGCGCCGGGAACGACGTCCACGCCTGGTGCGACGCGACGTCCTCGACGATCACGAGCGCGCCCTTCGACTCGCGGAGCGCCGGCGCGACCGCCTGCGCGAGGAAGAACGTCCCCTTCGCCGTCACGTCCAGCGCGTCGTCCCAGTCCTGCTCGGTGACGTTCTCCACCGGCTTCGGCACGAACCCGTCACCGGCGGAGTGGACGACGAGGTCGAGCCCGCCGAGCTCCTCGAGCGCCTTCGCGACCAGCGAGTGCGCTCCGTCGCGCGTGCGCAGGTCGCCGTCGGCGCGCCCGGCGGCCAGCACCGACCAGCGCTCGCCGCGGAGCCGCTCGGCGATCGCGGCGCCGACGCGACCCGTTCCGCCGGCCACCAGCGCTCGCTTGTGAGGGGTCCGTAAGGGCACGCTCGGTAGCAGTAAAACAGAGGCCGCGCAGCGCTTCGGGTCTGGTGCCGCGGGGAGAACACAGGTGTCAACCATTCGAGCACGGCAGGTGTCCATCATGCGCAAGCTGTTCCTCGCAATCGCAGCGGTCACGGCCCTCGCAATCGCGGGGCCGGCGGGCGCGGCGACCAAGACCGTCAACATCTACGGGTCGGGCTTCTCTCCGTCGTCCACGACCATCACCGAAGGCGACACCGTCACTTGGGTGAACAAGGACAACGCAAGCCACCAGGTGCTCGCCGACAAGGGTCAGTTCGTCTCGCCGATCCTGACCAAGAACCAGACGTACTCCTTCACGTTCAACGCTGCAGGCACGTACACGTACAAGGACGAGCTGCATCCGAAGCTCGCCGGCAGCATCGTCGTCAAGGGCCTGCCGCCGACGCTGACGCTCAGCGTCTCCTCGCAGTACATCGTCGCCGGCGACAACGTGACGCTCTCGGGTGTCGTCTCGAACCACAAGGGCGGCGAGCAGGTGACGATCTACTACCAGCCGTACCCGCAGCCGAACCTGATCGAGCGCGCGACCGTGCTCACCGCAGCGGACGGCTCGTACAGCTTCGTCGTCTCCCCGCAGATCCTGACCAACTATCAGGCGACGTGGAAGGGCGCGTACGCGACGCCGACCTCCGTGCAGGTGCAGCCGCTGCTGACGCTCGGCCGCAACAACGGCTGGATCATCCATGCCTCGGCAGGCCGTTCCTTCGCCGGCAGGGCCGTGCAGCTCCAGCGCCTGAACACGGCGACAGGCCAGTGGGTCACCTTGAAGAAGGTGCTCCTGAACGCCCACTCCTCGGCGAAGGTGGTCGTGAAGCTGTCGAAGGGCCTGAACCAGCTCCGCGTGACGATGTCGGTGAATCAGGCGGGCCCCGGGTTCCTCGGGGGCACGAGCGCCGTCGTCAAGTGGAGGCAGCTGACTTAGGGGCTTGACGCGAAATTCACGCACGCCTGGCTGGTGGCTCAGACGCGGCGCATCTCGCCCGGGTCGGGCTTGAACGTAGGCACCGCTATGCCCTGCGCCCGACCCGTGCGACCTGCTTGGTCTGAGCCATCCCCAGACGCACGCAATTCGACATCAAGCCTCTAAGGCGCGAGGAGCGCGCCGCGGGCGACTTCGCTGTGCCCGCTCGCGTTGCGCAGGGCGGCGTTCAGCCTCTGGAGGTCGGTGACCATGCGCTGCGTCGTCGC
>CAZDEX010000130.1:0-6195 GCA_964504405.1 uncultured Gaiellales bacterium
CGCAACTACTGCGGTAGTAAGGTCGCTCGACCGCCCTGATGAGCGCCCTGCCGAGGATCGCCGCCGTCAAGACCCTGACGCTGCACGCGCCGCTGCCCGTCCCGGTCGTCTTCGGGAACTGGGTGATGCGCCACCGGGAGTTCGCCGTCTGCGGTGTGCTCGCGGCCGACGGCAGCGTCGGGGTGTCGTTCTGCTACACCCGCGACGGCCCGATCCGCGAGATCGTGCAGCGCCTGATCGCCCCCGTCTACGTGGACGGCGACCCGGCAGACCCCGTCGGGCTGTTCGACGCCGCGCGGTGGAGCAACAACGCGATCCTCTCCGCCGGCGCCGGCCACCGTGCGCTCTCTCTCGTCGACGTCGCCGCCTGGGATCTCGCGGCGAAGGCGCGCGGACTGCCGATCGAGGAACATCTCGGCGGCGCGCAGCGCCGACAGCGCGCGACCGCGATCGTCGGCTATCCACCGAGCACGCCGCTCGCAGACCTCGAGGCTCAGGTCGAGGGGCTGATCGACGACGGCTGGCGCCGCTTCAAGCTTCCGATCGCGCCGACCTGGGACGCGACGCTCGAGCGGTTACGGGCCGTCCGCGCGCTCGGCGACGAGCTCTGGCTGGGCCTCGACGCGAACTGGGTCTTCAGGACCGTCGACGAGGCCGTAGAGCACATTCGCACGCTCGAGCCCTTGCGGCTGGGCTGGGTCGAGGACATCATGCCGCCCGGCCATGCGCGCACGGTCGCAGAGGTGCGCCGCGCCGTCGACGTGCCGATCGCGATGGGCGACGAGCAGGGCGGCTCGTACCATCCGGAAGCGCTCGCGCAGGCCGACGCCGTCGACGTGGTGCGCATCGACGCCTCCACGAACGGCGGGGTCACGGGGCTGCGGCGCGTACTCGACGAGCTCGACGGCCGGCCCTTCTCCACCCACATGTTCCCGCACGTCCACTCCCGCCTGCTGAGCGCCCTCGGCATCGAGGGCGCTCCGATCGAGTGGGGCATCCCTGGTAACGGCGTCGACCAGGTCAGCGATTGCTTCTCGCGGCCCACGGTGACCGACGGATGGATGGATCCCCTGCCGGCCGATCCGGGCTTCGGCATGGTCGTCGATCCGGAGTGGCTGCGCGCCCAGACGCATGACGATCCCGACCGATTGATTGGAGACCTATGAACGAGATACGGCCCGCGGAGCTCGAGGGCGTCAGCCATTTCGGCATCCAGGTGCGCGACCTCGAACGTTCCGTCCATTTCTACGGCGAGCTGCTGGGACTCGAGCTCGTGACCCGCTGGGTCCGCGACCAGGAGTACATCGGGGACCTGGTCGGCTATCCCGGTGTCGAGCTCCACGTCGCGGTATTCCGGATGCCGTGCTCGGACGCGTTCCTCGAGATACTGGAGTACCGCAACGTCGAGCGCACTCCGGTGGATCCCGCGACGGCCAACCCGGGCACCGCCCACTTCTGCCTGTACGTCCACGACCTCGACGCCCTCTACGATCGGCTGCTCGAGCACGGCGTGCGATTCGTGTCGCCCGTCAAGAGCCCGGACGTCGGCCCCAACCGCGGCGGGAAGGCCGTGTACATGCTCGACCCCGACGGTATTCGCGTCGAGTTGCTCGAGACCACCAAGACGCTCGCAGGCGACGAACGGAACGCGAGCAAGGAGGCTGCCGGTGTCTGAGAACAGCAGAGTCGCATTCGTCAGCGGCGCCGCCCGTGGCATCGGGATGGCGGTCGTGGAACGGCTCTTCGAAGAGGGCTGCAACGTCGTCATCGGGGACGTCGACCTCGCCGAGGCGGAAAGCGTCGGGCGGCGCCTCGATCCCGACGGCGGCCGTGCTCTCGCGGTGTCGCTGGACGTCACGAGCACCGCATCGGTGAACGCGGCGGTCGATGCCTGCGTCGAGCGCTTCGGTGGGCTGGATGCGCTGATCAACGTCGCCGGAACGATCAACCCGCAGCCCTCGCACGAGGTGACAGACAAGGATTGGGACGACCTCATCGGCGTCCACCTCGACGGGACGTTCCGCTGCTGCCGCGCCGCCTACCCGCACCTCGAGCAGTCGCAGACCGCGGCAATCGTCAGCATCTCTTCCGTCGCGGCCAGGGTGGGGATTCCGAAGCGTCTCTCCTACAGCGCGGCGAAGGCAGGCATCGAAGGGCTGACGCGCGTCCTCGCCGTGGAGTGGGCCGACGCAGGCATCCGCGCGAACGCCGTCGCACCCGGCTACACGATGACGAAGCGAATGGAGGGCACGATCGCGTCGGGCCTGCTCGACGAGAGTCAGGTGACGCGCCTCATTCCGATGCGGCGATTCGGGGCTCCCGCGGAGATCGCGAGCGCGGTGTACTTCCTCGCGTCACCGGAGTCGAGCTACGTCACGGGTCAGACGCTCTACGTCGACGGCGGAGCCATCGTCAACAGCCACTGGTAGCGATGGCCGTTCTCGAGCGCACGCCCGCTCCCGATATGACCATCTGGTAGAGGACAGGAGTCGCTTCGGTGCCAGGCGTCAAGATCGTCCACTCGCGCGCCGAAGAAGACGCCGGTCAGGTGGAGGCGATCGCAGATGACCCCAGGGCGCAACGATCGACGGCGAAGCCGGGTCGCGGCGTGGACGCGGGCGCGCTCGCAATCGAGGCGCCGCTCCTCGAAGGAGACACACCGGCCCCCGAGGTCGATCGCCTGCTCCGCGAGCACCCGACGTGGCGCGGGATCGTCACGCGCGATCATGCACGGCATCGCCTCCTGACCCGCACGCGCGCCGATGATCTGCTCGCCGGCCGGTACGGATTCGGCCGCGCGCTCTACCACTACCGTACGCTCGACGACCTCATGCCCGGCGAGACGCTGGTCGTCGCCGAGGACACGCCCGTCACCGACCTCGCACGGCTCATGCTCGACCGGGAGCCGGAGACGCGCCACCACGACGCCGTCGTCGTCTATGCGAACGGCCGCGTCGGCGTCGTCGAAGCGAGCGCCGTCTTCGAGCACGTCTGCCAGGAACGCGAGCGGGCCCTCCTCGAGCTCGAAGGCCGCAACGACGAATTGCGGATCGTGGCGGCGCGTCTGCGCGACACGCTCGAGTCGATGAGAGACGGCTTCTTCACCCTCGACCGCGGCGGCCGCTTCACGTATCTGAACCCGCAGTGCGAGCCGATCTTCCGGCGTCCGGTGCAAGAGCTGCTCGGCCGTTCGCTGCTCGAGGAATTCGTGAGTCTCGCAGGCTCACAGTTCGACCTGGAGCTGCAGCGGGCGATGAATCAACGCGAGACCGTTGCCTTCGAGGCCAAACACGAGCACTCGGGCCGCTGGTTCGCGGTGCGCGCATATCCGACACGCGAAGGCATCGCCGTCCACTCCCTCGACGTCACGGCACGTCACAACCTCGAGGCACAGCTTCTGCAGTCACAGAAGCTCGAGGCCGTCGGGCAGCTCGCCGGCGGGGTCGCCCATGATTTCAACAACCTGCTCACGGTGATCGACGGGTATACCGGTCTCGCCGAGACGAAGCTCGACGACGCGCGCTTCGTCGGGCGTGCGCTCGAGGAGATCAAGAAGGCTTCGAGCAGGGCTGGCGCGCTCACGGCGAAGCTACTCGCTTTCAGCCGCAAGCAGCGTCTGCAAACGTCGGTCATCGACGTCAACGACCTCGTAGAGACGTCCTTGTCGCTCATCGAGCCGCTCATCGGCGAGCAGTTCACGATCATCCGCGCCCTCGACCCGCAAGCCGGCTTCGTCGCAGTCGATGTGCACCAGATGGAGCAGGTGCTCCTGAACCTTGCCGTGAACGCGCGAGACGCGATGCCGGACGGCGGCAGCCTCCACCTGGCCACGCGCCCGGTATCGAACGGCCGCGCTGAGCACAGCGCCCTCGCGCCCGGACCATACGTCGCCCTCAGCCTCCGCGACGAAGGGATCGGAATGGACGCCGCGACGCTCGAACACGCCTTCGAGCCGTTCTTCACGACAAAGCCGGTCGGGTCGGGGACGGGACTCGGCCTGTCGACCTCCCTCGGCACCGTGACCCAGAGCGGCGGTCATATGGATGTCGCGAGCGCGCTGGGCGAGGGAACGACGGTCACCGTCTACCTGCCGCGGGTCGAGGCCGCCCCACGGCAAAGCGGCGAGATGGCGCACGCCCAGCCGGCCACAGGCGGCGGCGAGCGCATCCTCATCGTCGAGGACGAGCTCGCCGTGCGCAGCCTGATGGTCGGCATGCTCGAGACGCTCGGTTACGACGTGGTCGAGGCACGGGACGCCGAGACAGCCCTGGCGCAACTCGCGGCCGCGCCGTTCGATCTGCTCGTCACGGACATCGTGATGCCGGGGGACGACGGCGTCACCCTGGCACGCCTCGCCGTCGCTCGACAGCCCAGGCTGCGGACGCTCTTCGTCTCCGGCTACACCCCTGACTCGGTTCCCGACCTCACGGTGGGAACGGCGGAGACCGCCTTCCTGCCGAAGCCCTTCGACGTCCAGCTGCTCGGGCGCTCGGTGCGAGAAGTGCTCGACCGCTGACCCCCCCTCGCTCCGCGTACCCTTCCCTCGGATGCGCAGCGACCTGAAGCGGCTGATCGTCGGGATCACTGGCGCCTCCGGCGCGATCTACGGCGTGCGGATCCTCGAGCGGCTGAGCGAGCTGGCCGTCGAGACGCACCTCGTCGCGACGCGCTGGGCGCGCGTGACGATCGAGCACGAGACCGGCCGCTCCTGGGAGGAGGTGCGCGAGCTGGCGGACGTCGTGCACGCCGAGGGCGACCAGGCGGCGAGCCTCTCGAGCGGCTCGTTCCGCACCGACGGCATGGTGATCGCACCGTGCAGCGTGAAGACGCTCGGCGCGATCGCGAACGGGTTCGCGCACAACCTCGTGTGCCGGGCAGCGGACGTGACGCTGAAGGAACGGCGGCCCCTCGTGCTCGCGGTGCGCGAGACGCCGCTCCACTCGATCCACCTGCGCAACATGCTGACGCTGAGCGAGATGGGCGTGACGATCTTCCCGCCGACGCCGGCGTTCTACAACAAGCCCGACTCGATCGACGACATCGTCGACCAGACGGCACTGCGCATTCTCGACCAGTTCGGCCTCGACCTGCCGTCACGTGACCGGTGGGCCGGGCTCCCCGCGGGCGAGCAGGACTGACGTCAGCGCCGGCGGGATCGAGATCCTGCCCGACTGGCGAAGCGATCTCGCCAGCCCGACGATCCTCGTCTGAGCCCGAGGCTCCCCGAGGAGCCCTCGCCGAAGTAGCGGTCGATGATCGTGACGATCTCCCGCTCGGTGCGGCCGGCGCGCTGCGCGGCCTCGACCATCGCGAGCAAATGCTGGTGCTCTGCCTCCGAATGGTGCAGCATCGTGTCTCCTCTCGTGGTGTCCCAGCCACGGTAGGAGCGGCACCCGCGACGGTGCGGTGAGGGTTTCGGGTCGAGGTGACGACTGTTCACACCTTCGTCATTCGCAGAACGCTGCCGCTCGGCCGCCGCGGCTCGCACCACTCAGTCGAGAAGGAGCCCCGCGAACGCCGTCGGCTCGACGAGCATCCACATGTGCCCGCCGGCAGCGTCGACCTCGCGGTAGCGGCCGCCGCTCAGCCGCGCGATCCGCTTGCAGTGCTCGAGCGGTGTCAGTGTGTCGCCAACGCACGCCACGACGTCGACCGGGATGCCGCGGCGCCGCACGAGCTGCAGCTGCTCGCGGAGATCCAGCGCGCGCACGGCGCGCGCGAGGCGCATCGTCGCGCGCGGAGCGAACAGCGCGTCGCGCAGCGTGCGGGCCAGGTCGCGCGTCGGGTAGGTCCGGGCGACGGCTTGACACAAGAAGTCGCGGATGCTCGCCGCGACCGGCTTCGTGAGCGGCAGGCCGGCGGGAGCAACGAGCAGCAGGCGCTCGATCCGGTCCGGCTGCTCGAGCGCGACGGTCACGGCGAGCGCCGCGCCCATCGAGTGCCCCGCCAGCGTGACCGGCCCGTCGGCGCACGCGAGCGTGGCGCGCAGGGCGTCGAGTCGCGCCTCGAGGGACCACGCGCCCCGGAAAGACGGCGGCTCGTGCACCGTCCAGTCGGGCGCGAGCGCGTCGCGGTAGAACGACGGGAGCGCTCCGAAGCCGGGGACGAAGACGCGGGACATCCCGCGAATCGTAGAGCCGCCTAGAGGCTTGATGCGTATTGGAGTGCGTGCGGGGATGGCTCAGACCAAGCAGG
>CAZDEX010000131.1:0-6121 GCA_964504405.1 uncultured Gaiellales bacterium
CCGTGTCGAACTTCTCCAGCTCGACGCCGTGGTCGACGACCGACTGCAGCAGGTTCAGGGTGCCGATCGTATTCGCCATCACGGTCTCGTACGGGCGGTGCCACGACTCGCCGACGTGCGCCTGCGCCCCCAGGTGGAAGACGTACGGCTTGTCCGGCGTCTGCGCGAGATCGCGCATCAGATAGTCGATCGACGTCTTGTCGGTGAGATCCGCGAAGACGACGCGCAGCCGCTTGCGGAGATGGCCGATGTTGTTCAGCGCACCCGACGACGTCGCGCGGACGAACGCGATCACGTTCGCGTCGAGATGGACGAGCGCCTCGGTGAGATGGGAGCCCATGAACCCGTCGGCGCCCGTCACGAGCACGGTGCGGCCCGCATACGCGTCGCCGAACTCGGGACGGAGAGCGTCGAGCTCGCCCTCCGACCAGGTCGCTGTATCGTCGCCGGGCACGGATGCAGGGTAATCGTTCACGCGGTGGGGGAGCTGTTCGTAGCGGTCTTCTGACAGGGATCTCCACCGCGGCGGTCAGCGGCTCGGCCGCGGTGCTGGGCGTCATTCTGTCCCGCAAGTTTGGGCACGGCGTAAAGACCGACGGATTCTTCGCCGCCTACGGCGTCTATCTGGCGCTTGTCCTCGTCGCGGGATCGCTCCGCGTGGTCGTCCTGCCGCGCTTCGTCGAGGCCCGCATCGCCGGACGGCTCCGGGCGGAGGTCGGCGCCTGGGCCGCGGCGCTCACCCCGCCCCTCGTCGCGCTGACCGTGTCGGCCGTCGCCTGGTCGCACGGGGTCGCGTCGCTCCTCGCATCGAGCGCGGGCGGCCGGCAGGCAGCGGCGGAGCTCCTCCCGTGGGTCGTCGTCTCGGCGGTCGCGCAGATCTACGGCGGGCTCGTCGCCAGCGCGCTCGCTGCGCTCGACAACTACGACTGGGCGGCCTTCGGGTTCGCGGCCGGGTCGATCGCCGGGGTCGTCACGACCTACCTGCTGGTCTCGCAAGGCGTCGTCGCGTTCGGCTGGGGCCTCGCCGTGAACGGCCTGCTCTCACTCGCGGTTCCACTCGCCGCGTTGCTCGCGCGACGCGGGGTCGGCCGGCCCGACGGGCGCGCACGGGGGCGGCTCGTCGAGCTCGGCGAGGGAGTCGCGCTGCCGCTCGCGCTGCAGGGCCTCTACGTCGTCGCGTTTCGCTTCGCCACCGGGCTCGGGCCCGGCCGCGGGACGACGTTCGGGTACGCGTACCTGATCGCCTCCTTCCTCGTCGCCGTCACCGCGGCGTCGATCGCGCTCGTTGCGACTGTGCCGTTCGCCCGTGAAGGCGCTGCACCCGAGCGCGTCACCCGTCACGTGGTCGCGATCTCGTGGCTCTCGCTCGTCGTGATCGCGGCGGCGGCCGGCCTGTTCGCGCTCGCGGGGGAGCCCGTGGTGCGCCGCGTGCTCGGCCCGGCATATGGCAGCCGAACCGGCACCGAGCTCGGACATCTCGTCGTCTACCTCGCGCCGTGGACTGTCGTGTCGGTCGCGCTCACGGTTGCCTATCCCCTCGTCTTCGTGCGAGGCCGCGCACGCTGGCTGCCGCTCCTCGCGCTCGCTGCGCTCTGCGTGCACGTGCTCGTCGAGTGGGGGCTGCGAGGCGCGTTCGGGCTGGCCGGCGTCGCCGCCGGATTGGCCGTGACGACTGCGCTCGTCCTCGCAGTGCTACTCGCAGCGCTGGGCGCGCTCCCCGGGGTGGCGCGCGGGCTGGGCCTGGCGGCGTTCGTCTGCGGCGCGGTCGCGCTCGTCGCGTTCGGCCTGCCGCGGGTCGTGCTCGGCCCGGTCGCCGCCGCGGCCGCCGGGCTGGTGCTCTACGTCGTCGTGCTCGCGGCATGGCGCCCGCCCGGACTGCGCCGGGCGTGGGCCTACACGCGAGCGTTGCAGTAGCGTTCCGCGCCGTGTCCCGCGTCAAGCAACTCGTGCGGCGGCTCGGACGAACGAGCGTCGGCAAGAACCTCGTGCACGCCGCTGTGCTCCGCGACCCGGCGACGATGCGCTTCCCGAATGTGGAGCGCTGGCCGGAACGCGTCCGCGGCTTCGAGGATCTCGCCTTCCTCTTCTCGTCGAACCAGCTGAACCACGGCGTCGCCTCGCTTCAGATCGACGAGGCTGCGCTTCTCTATCGGCTGGCACGCGACGTCGAGCGCGGCCCCGTCGCCGAGATCGGCCGCTTCAAGGGCGGCAGCACGTTCATCTTCGCCTCCGCGCTGCCCGACGGCGTCGAGCTGTGGTCGTACGACTTCCACGTCGCGCTGCGTCCCGACATGCCCGGCGAGCAGCTCGACGCGGAGCTGCTGTCGGCTCTGCAGCGGTACGGCGTCGACGGCAAGGTGCACCTGCTCGTCGCGGACTCGCGGACGGCTGATCCTCCGCCGGATCCGCTGGAGCTGCTCTTCGTCGACGGGGACCATTCCTACGAAGGAGCGAAGGCGGACTACGAACGCTGGAGCGCGTTCGTCGGTCCGGGCGGGCATCTGCTCTTCCACGACGCCGTCGACACGGGCGGCTACGGGAACGTCTATCCGGGCGTCGCACGGTTGATGGACGAGATCGGCCCGGAGTGGCAGCGCCGGCCGGGAGCCGGCTCGATCGCGCACTTCGTCAAGTCGTGAAGCTCGTCGCCGTCGTGCTGAACTGGAACGGCGGCGACGACACGCGGGCCGCGCTCGCCTCCCTCGACGGGATCGAGACGATCTGTGTCGACAACGGGTCGACCGACGGTTCCGACCGCGCAGTCGAAGCGGACTTCCCGCAGGTCGAGCTGATCCGGACGGGCGCGAACCTCGGCTTCGCCGGCGGCAACAACCTCGGGATCCGCCGCGCGCTCGAGCGCGGCGCGGACTGGGTGATGTTGATGAACAACGATGCGACCGCGGAGAAGGGGCTCGCCGCCGCGCTCGAGCGGGCGGCCGCGAACCGACCGGACGCGGGGCTCCTCGCCTGCACCGTTCTCCACGAGGACGGGGCGGTGCAATACGCAGGTGCCGGATTCAAATCGTGGCTCGGTTACTCGGGCCGGGTCGCCACGCGCATCCCGGCCGGACTGCAGGACGTCGCGCGCGCCGACGGTGCAGCGATGGCCGTCTCGCGCGCCGCCGTCGAGCGCGCAGGCGTGCTCGACACGGAGCTGTTCGCGTACGTCGAGGACGTCGAGTGGTCCCTCCGCATCCGGCACGCGGGCTTCGCCGTCGTCGTCGTGCCCGAGGCGCGCGTCCGGCACAAGGGCTCCGCCGCCACGGGTGGCCGCAGCTCGACGACCAATCTCTACTACGACACGCGCAACACGATCGTCGTCGCCGAGCGCCACGCACGTCTTCCCTTTGGCCTGCGTGCGCTGCGGCGCGGCGTGGTCGTCACCGCGCACCTCGCGCAGGCTGCAACGCATCCGTCGCGCGGCGCCGCAGTCCGCGCGGTGCTCGCCGGCTGGCGCGACGCCCGCGCGGGCCGGCTCGGTCAGAGAAGCTCGGCGTAGACCGCGTCGGTCGCGCGTGCGGTCTCGTCCCACGAGAACTCCGCGGCGCGGCGGAGGCCGCGCTCCGACCACTCGTCGCCTGCGGCGAGCACGTCGCGCACCGCGTCGGCGATCGCACGCGGATCGTGCGGATCGAAGAGCCGCGCGGCATCGCCGGTGACCTCCGGCAGCGCGCCGGCGTTCGAGCACGCGACCGGACAGCCACACGCCATCGCCTCGAGCGGCGGCAGGCCGAAGCCTTCATAGAGCGAGGGGAACACGAGCGCCGACGCCAGCCGCATCAGCGACACGAGCTCGGTGCGCTCGACGAGCCCGCGCGCGTCCACCCCGTCCGGCACCGACGGAAACGACCCGCCGCCCGTCAGCACGAGGCGCAGCTCCGGCCGCTCGCCGCGCAGCAGTGCGAACGCCTCGAACAACCGCGCGTGGTTCTTGTGCGGCCACGCGCGCGCCGGATAGAGGAGAAAGGGCTCGCGCGCGCCGTCGTCGGGGCTCAGCTCGTCGTGGTCGATGCCGAGGGGCACCACCCGCACTCGCGATTCGGCGATCCCGAGCCGCGCGACGGCGCGGTCGCGCACGAACGCGCTGATCGCGATCACGCGATCGGCGTGCAGCGCGGAGCGGTCCCACGCGACGGAACGGAACAGTCGCTCGGACCGCGGGAACATCGAGGGCAAGTCGAGGTGCTGGACGTCGTGCAGCGTGACGACGCTCCGCTTCAGCGCGGGCAGGCGAATCGTCAACGGGTAGTGCACCACGTCGGCGTCGCGCAGGTGCGCCCGCAGCGGTCCCTGCCGTGCGGCTGCGACCATCATCGCCGCGAGCCGCTCAGGGATCGTGCGCGCGACGCGGTACTCCGTCGCGATCGTCGAGGGCAGCCCCTCCGATGCGGTCGGCGCGACAGGAGGGAGCAGCACCTCGTATTCCTGCTCGCCCACGCGGTGCAGGCCGCGCAGCAGCTCGCGCACGTAGGTTTCACTTCCGCCGAGCTCACCCGGCACGAGCGTCAAGAGCGAGATGCCGACCACCGCGCGATCGTAGTCTCCAGCAATGCGCATCTTCGTCGCGATCCTGCTGGGCGGCCTGACGTCCTCGCTCTACGCACTTTCCACCTCGTTGCAGGCGCTCGAGGCGCGGCGCTCCCCGAGCGGCACCGCCCTGCGTGCATCGCTTCTCCGCGGCCTCCTGCGGCGCCCGCTCTGGCTCGCCGGAACGGCGGCGGGGCTGGTCGCCTGGCCGCTCCAGGCCGTTGCGCTCGCGCTCGCGTCGGTCGCGATCGTCCAGCCCGCGCTCGGGCTCGGGCTGATCGTGCTGCTCGTCCTCGGAGCGCGCGTGCTCCATGAGCGCGTCGGGATGCGCGAGGTCGCCGGCGCGCTGATGATCACCGGCGCGATCGCGGTCCTCGGGTGGGCTGCCGCCTCGAACACCGCCGCGTTCACCCGCGGCGGGCAGGTCGCGGTCGTCGCCGGGCTCGCGGCCGTCACCGCTGCGCCGTACGTCCTGCGCGCGCTCGACAAGATGGGCGGCCTCGCGACCAGCGTGGTCGCCGGGCTCGGCTGGGCGATGGTCGGCCTCACGACGGCGCTCATCGACGCCTCGGTCGCCCACCGACACTGGCTCGCGGCGCTCGCCTGGGGGGCAGGCGTCGCGGCCGCCAGCTGGTCCTCGCTCCTCTCGGAGATGACCGCGCTCCAGACATGGCAGGCCACGCGCTCGATCCCTGTGGTCTTCGCGCTCGAAATGGCGGTCCCGGCCGCGTCCATCCCGATCCTCAGCCGCACGCCCCCGACACACGAGGTCACGTTCATCCTCGCCCTGGCCGTCGCGTGCGCGGGCGCGATCGTCCTCGGCAGCTCGCGGGCGGTCGCCCGCGCCGCTCAGCCGCTCACAAACCCGTAATGGCCGGTCTTTACACTTCGGCCGGTGCCTGAGGAGACGACAGACGTCGCCGCCCTCTTCGCGCGGCTGAAGGAGGAGATCCGCGCGGCAGGCCCCCGCGGGTCCGACGTTCCGCCGGCGCAGGTGCGGCTCTCCGTGCGCGACCAGGCCGAGCGGCTCTGGCCGATCTCCGCGGAGCGCCCGATCGTCGGCAAGGGCGGCCCCGTCAAGGGCGTCCTGCGGCGCCTGATGCGCTGGTATGTGGAGCCGGCCTTCGCCGACCAGCGCGCGTTCAACGACGCGGTGCTCAAGCTGATCGACGACCTCGACGAACGCCTCAAGCGGCTCGAGCAGAAATGAGCTCCTCGCGTTCCTGGCTCGTCCCGCTCGGTGACCGGCCGGAGGGAACAGTGCTGGAGCACGGGCCCGGAAGGCCGGGCGCCGAGCGGGGCGAGAGCCTTCGGCGCAGCCCGGCTCCGCCGCGCGGGAGCCGAAGGCGGCCAGGAACGTGAGGATCGCCGTCTGCGCGCCGCAGGTTCCGTTCGTGCGCGGCGGTGCGGAGCTGATGGCCGACGACCTCGTCGAGGCGCTGCGCGCGCGCGGCCACGAGGCGGAGCTCGTCACGATCCCGTTCAAGTGGTACCCGGGCACGCGCGTGCTCGACCAGGCGTTCCTCTGGCGACTCGTCGACCTCACCGAGTCCGACGGCCGACCGATCGACCGCGTGATCGCGACGAAGTTCCC
>CAZDEX010000132.1:0-2465 GCA_964504405.1 uncultured Gaiellales bacterium
TCGTCGGCGGCGCGGCGGCGCTCGAGACGACGCAGATCGAGGAGATCGAGGAGGTCGCCTGGGAAGAGCTCATGCCCGAGTGCCTCTGGAAGTTCCGCGTCAAGGACTTCGGCCCGCTCACCGTCGGCATCGACGCGCACGGCAATTCGCTCTACCGCGACGTCCAGGCCCGCGCCAAGGAGAAACTGGAGGAGATCTTTGCCCGGCTTTAGCCTCAACCTGCCCGAGCACGTCGGGCTGACGCACGTGATCGACAAGGGCCTCGGCCCGCGCGCGTGGGAAGACGTGCTCGACGTCGCAGGCGACCACATCGCGATCGTCAAGCTCGGCTGGGGTACCGCCTACGTCACGGCGAACCTCGAGCGCAAGCTCGCCGTGCTGCGCGGGAAGCCCGTCGTGATCGGCGGGACGTTCTTCGAGGTCGTCTACGCGAAGGGGAAGCTGGACGAGTACAAGCGGTGGCTGAACGAGCTCGGGCTGACGCACGTCGAGATCTCCGACGGCACGATCGACATCCCGCGTGACCGGAAGCTCGAGCTGATCGCCGACTTCGCGCGCGACTTCACCGTCCTCTCCGAGGTCGGCTCGAAGGACTCGAGCGTGGAGTACTCCGTCGACGAGTGGACGCGGTGGCTGAAGGAAGAGCTCGACGCCGGCGCGTGGAAGGTGATCACCGAGGCGCGCGAAGGCGGCACCGCCGGCATCTTCGACTCGTCGGGCGGCATGCGCACGGAGCTGATCGCGGAGATCGCGAGCGCCGTCGGCCCCGCGAACATCGTCTTCGAGGCGCCGACGAAGGCCGCGCAGGCGTGGTTCGTCAAACGGTTCGGCCCGTCGGTCAACCTCGGCAACATCCCGCCGGACGAAGTGATCCCGCTCGAGACGCTCAGGCTCGGCCTGCGCGGCGACACGCTGAAGGAGGTGCTCCTTGCAAACGATTCAGCTGCCGTCTGACGTCGAGTCGCTGAGCGCGGAGGACGTTCTGCGCTTCTGCGTCGACTCGTTCCACGGCAAGGTCGCGCTCGCCTGCTCGTTCCAGAAGGAAGAGACGGTCCTGCTCGACATGCTGTTCGGGCTCGACCCGAACGCGCGCGTCTTCGCGATCGACACGCACTACCTGTTCCCGGAGACGTACGCGTACTGGCGCGACGTCGAAGGGCGGTACGACACGAAGGTCGAGGTGTTCGCGGGGCCGCCCGTCGAGGACAAGCTCTGGGAGACGAAGCCCGACCTCTACCTCTCGATCGCGAAGGTCGCGCCGCTCAACCAGGCATTGATGGACCTCGATTGCTGGATCACCGGTGTCCGCCGCGACCAGTCGCCGACACGTGCCGGCTCGCCGAAGCTCGCGTGGGACGACAAGCACGAGCTGTGGAAGGCGAACCCGCTCGCCGACTGGAGCGACCAGAGGGTGTGGTCCACCATCAAGGAGCGCGGCCTGCCGTACAACGCGCTGCACGACAAGGGCTACGCCTCGATCGGCGACACGCACTCGACGCTGCCCGGCGAGGGCCGCGAAGGGCGCTGGGCCGGTTCCGACCGCACCGAATGCGGGCTGCACACATGACCGAGTCGCTCGCACGCCGCACGCTGTCGCATCTCGACGAGCTCGAGGCCGAGGCGATCCACATCATGCGCGAGGTCGCCGCGGAGCGTGAGCGGCCGGTGCTGCTCTTCTCGGGGGGCAAGGACTCGATCGTGATGCTGCGCCTCGCCGAGAAGGCGTTCCGGCCGGCGAAGTTCCCGTTCCCGGTCATGCACGTCGACACCGGGCACAACTTCCCCGAGGTGATCGAGTATCGCGACCGCCGCGTCGCCGAGCTCGGTGAGCGCCTGGTCGTCGCGAGCGTGCAGGAGTCGATCGACAAGGGACGCGTCCAGGAGCAGACCGGCCCCAGGGCTTCCCGGAACCAGCTGCAGACGACGACGCTGCTCGACGCGATCGAGGAGCATCAGTTCGACGCCGCGATGGGCGGCGCGCGCCGCGACGAGGAGCGCGCGCGTGCGAAGGAGCGCATCTTCAGCTTCCGCGACGACTTCGGCCAGTGGAATCCGCGCGCGCAGCGCCCAGAGCTGTGGAACCTCTACAACGCGCGCATCCGCAAGGGCGAGCACATCCGCGTCTTCCCGATCTCGAACTGGACCGAGCTCGATGTGTGGCAGTACATCGCGCGCGAGAATCTCGAGCTGCCGAAGATCTACTTCTCCCACGAGCGCGACGTGTTCCGCCGCGACGGCATGCTCTACGCCGTCTCCGAGTTCGTCGAGCGCTTCCCCGACGAGGAGCCGTTCCGCGCGAACGTCCGCTTCCGCACCGTCGGCGACATGACGTGCACGGGCGGCGTCGTCAGCGACGCCGCGTCGATCGACGCCGTCGTGAACGAGATCGCGGCGACGAACGTCACCGAGCGCGGCGAGACGCGCGCGGACGACCGTGTCAGCGAGGCCGCGATGGAAGACAGGAA
>CAZDEX010000132.1:2565-6080 GCA_964504405.1 uncultured Gaiellales bacterium
ACCGAGCTCCTGCGCCTCGTCACGGCCGGCTCCGTCGACGACGGCAAGTCGACCCTGATCGGCCGGCTGCTCTTCGACACGAAGCAGATCCTGGTCGACCAGCTCGAGCACATCGAGGACGCCTCGCGTCGTCGCGGGCACGATTACGTCGACCTCGCGCTGCTGACCGACGGGCTGCGCGCCGAGCGCGAGCAGGGGATCACGATCGACGTCGCGTACCGCTCGTTCGTCACCCCGCGGCGCCGGTTCCAGCTCGCGGACGCGCCCGGCCACGTGCAGTACACGCGCAACATGGTCACGGGCGCGTCGACGGCCGACGTCGCGGTGATCCTCGTCGACGCGCGCAAGGGCGTGATCGAGCAGACGCGCAGGCATTCGTACATCGCCGCGATGCTCGAGCTGCCGCACATCGTCTACGCGACGAACAAGATGGACCTCGTCGACTTCTCGGAGGAGCGCTTCGACGAGATCGCGCGTGAGCTCGCCGAGCTCACCGCGCAGCTCGGCCTGCACGACGAGACGGCGATTCCCGTCTCCGCGCTGAAGGGCGACAACGTCGTCGACCGCACGGACGCAATGCCGTGGTACGCAGGCCCGACGCTGCTCGAGCACCTGGAGGCCGTGGAGATCTTCGGCGACCGCAACCTCGAGGAGCGGCGCTTCCCGGTGCAGTGGGTGATCCGGCCGATGGCCGACGAGCACCACGACTATCGCGGGTATGCGGGGCAGGTCGCCGGCGGCGTCTGGCGTGCGGGCGACGAGGTCGTCGTCATGCCGTCGGGGCTGCGCAGCCGCGTCGCCGCGGTCGATGCAGCGGGCGTCGAGATCGAGGATGCGGTCCCCGGCCAGTCGGTGACGATCAGGCTCGAGGACGACGTCGACGTGTCGCGCGGCGACCTACTCGCCGATCCCGCGTGCCCGCCGACGGCGGCACGCGAATTGACCGCGCGTGTGGCGTGGATGAGCGAGCGGCCGCTCGAGGAGCGCGCGCGCCTGCTGATCAAGCACACGACGCGCACCGTTCCGGCGCGCGCGGACGAGATCGTCAGCGTCGTCGACATCCACACGCTCACCGACCAGGCCTCGCCGGGGAAGATGGAGCTGAACGACCTCGGCGTCGTCAAGTTCAGGCTCGCCGAGCCGCTCGCGGTCGATCCGTATGCGCGCAACCGCTCGACGGGCGCGTTCATCGTGATCGACGAGGCGACGAACGACACGATCGGCGCCGGGATGGTGGTCGATGCGTCGTAGCGTCGACACCGAACCTGGTTCGGTCTTTGAACCAGGTTCGAGAGTTTCGCCTCGCAGCGCGGACCCGTATCGCGACACGCACGTGATCGACTCGCGTGCGCCGCGCACGAATCAGGCGGTGATCGGTGTCCTCTCCGTGGTCGCCGTCGCGACGGGCTGGTGGTGGCTCCTTGCGGTGCTCGCCTTGCAGCTCGCCGTCGGGCTGACGTTCGGCCGCCGCTTCTGCCTGCCGTGCGTCGCGTACTTCGAGCTGATCCAGTCGCGGTTCGGCGAGGGCCCCCTCGAGGATTCCCGCCCACCGCGCGCCGCGAACATCGTCGGTCTCGTCGTGCTCGGCGCGGCGTCGATCGCGTACGCAGCAGGTGCGGACACGGTCGGCGTTGCGCTCGGCCTGCTCGTCGCAGCGCTCGCGCTGCTCGCCGCGGTGACGGGCTTCTGCACGGGCTGCGAGGCGTACAAGCTCGGCTGCCTGCTGCGCGGGCGCCCGTTCGTCAGCTGCCCACTCCCGCCGCGCGCATGACCTCAGGTCATGCCAGCCCCAACCGCTGTGTCGCTCAGCCGCGCTGGACGCCCGCATGCTGCGTCCTCAGTCGCGGACATAGCTTTGGCTATGCCCGCTCCCTGCGTCCTTGCCTGCGAACGTCCATCGCGCCCGATCAACGAGCGTTGAGGCTGGCATGACCTGGGAGCTCTCCATTGCCGGTCTGTTGATCGGCGTCCTCGTTGGCATGACCGGGATGGGCGGCGGCTCGCTGATGACGCCGATGCTGATCCTGCTCTTCGGATTCGACCCGAAGACCGCGGTCGGCACGGACATCCTCCACGGCGCGGTGTTCAAGTCCTTCGGCGCCGTGCGCCACCGGCAGCTCGGCAACGTGCACGTGCCGCTTGCGCTGTGGATGCTGCTCGGCTCGGCGCCGCTGTCGCTCGTCGGTGTGCAGATCGCGAGTGGTTTTTCCGACAACACGCAGTCCGCGATGGGTCAGGTCGTCGGCGGCGCGCTGATCCTGGGCGGCATCGGCTTCGCGATCAAGACGTTCGTCCGCGGCTACACGGGCGACGACGACCTGCACCTCACGGCGCGGCAGAAGGCGATCGCCGTGACGATCGGTGCGACGTGCGGCTTCGTCGTCGGCCTGACCTCGGTCGGCTCGGGCACGTTCTTCGGGCTCGCGATGCTGCTCGTCTATCCCTTGTCCGCCCGACGGATCGTCGGCACGGACATGCTTCACGCCGCCCTCCTCCTCTGGGTTGCCGGCGCGGGGCATCTGCTGCACGGGAACGTCGACCTTCATGCGATGGCGTGGCTCCTGGTCGGCTCGATCCCGGGCGTCCTGATCGGATCGCACTGGTCGATCCGCGTGCCGGAGCGCGCCCTGCGGATGGCGTTCGCCGTCGTCCTCGTGCTGTCCGGGATCAAGCTGGTGAAGCTCCCGGCCGCGAGCACGGTGATCGAAGTAGGTCTCGCCGTCGCGATCGTCGGGTTCGTGGCGTGGACGGTCGTGGAGTTCCGGGCCCGCCGGCTGGCTCCGCTTCCGGACTAGAACCGAGAGGCCTTTGGCCACCTACGTACAATCGTCCGTCCGTGGCCCGGGTCCTGTCGACGGCGCTCGTCCTCGCCCTGCTCGCGGCGACGGCGATCGCATTCGTGCTCACCGAAAGCGCGAAGCTCGAGCGTTCGCCGATCTACGCGACCCGGCTCCCCGACGGTTCGATCTTCTCCCCCGACGGGACGCTTCATCCGGAGGCCGTCCTCGACTTCCGCCTGCGCAAGCCCGAGAGCATCGAGGTCTGGATCCAGGACTCGCGGGGCCACCGGCTACGGACGCTCCTCGCGCCGCGCGCCTTCAGGCGGGGCGCGCGGGTGTCGGTGGGCTGGGACGGGATCCGCGACAACGGCCTCGCGGCGCCTGACGGCGTCTACGAGCCGGTGGTGAAGCTCCTCCGCTCGCACCGGACGATCGTGCTCCCGAACCCGCTCACGCTCGACACGAAGCCGCCCGTGATCACCGTGAAGCGGCCACAGCACCCGATCCTCTCGCCCGACGGGGACGGGCGGCACGACCGCTTCGTCACGGCGTACCACCTGAGCGAGAAGGGGCAGGCGATACTGAACGTGTTCCGGACGCGCGTCGCGCTGACGCGCTGCTGCAAGCCCGTCGGCACGCTCACCTGGAACGGCACGCTCAAGAACAGGCCGGCGAAGCCCGGGCAGTACCTCCTCACCGCGCAGGGCCGCGACCTCGCGGGCAACACGTCGAAGC
>CAZDEX010000133.1:0-6048 GCA_964504405.1 uncultured Gaiellales bacterium
ACAATCGCCGCCGTCATCCTCTTGACCGTCGGACACGGCGGCGGCTTGTACTGACCGCGGCCACTGCAGGACGCTGCGATGCCCCCGGGCACGTTCTCCTGTAGCAACGTCAGGCGGTGCGGCGCGTGGGCGCTAACTGCGCAAGGTCGCGCAACCACCTCGTGGCACCGACCTCACGTGCGAAGGCCTCGACTTCCCGAGCCCAGGGATGCTTACCGCGTCCCGCCTTCAGCGCGAGCAGCCGGATTGCGGCAGATTCGCCCGTCGCCCCCATCTCGTCGAGGATCGCGATCCCGGCGTCGAACCCCTCCTGAGCGAACGCCAGGTTCGCGTCGAGCCAGCGGCCCGGCGCACGTAGAAGCTGCGACCGCGCAGCGCCCGCTCGTACTCGGCGGCCTTCTGGAGCGCGGCATCCCATCGTCCTCTCTGGAGGAGACTCCAGGCGACATTGGCCGCCATCCAAGCGGTGATCGTCGGCAGGCGATACTGCGCGATCTGTTCCATCGTCTCCTCCGCGTTGCGTTCGGCGGCGTCGAGATCGCCGATTCGCCAAAGTGCGTATTGGAGGTTGTTCCTCGCGCGGGTGGAGGAGTCGAGATCGCCGAGCACAAGGGAGCGCTGCGCCGCCGAGCGCAGCAGTTCACGCCCGTCCTCGGAAGCGAGCGCGCGAACCGAGCCGATCGTAGTCTGGACGCCGATCGCGACGAGCTCCTATCCCGCCGCCTCCGCGAGCGGCAACGCTTCCTCGGCGGCGGCGGCCATCGCCTCGTCCGGGAGCCCACTCGTGTTGAGCAGCCGCGCGTACCCGTCGAGAGCGGAGGCGAGCGCGTGCGCGTCTCTGGTCTCGCGAGCGATCGCGACGGCTCTTTCACGCAACGCCCGCGCCTCGGCCACGTCACCGGCATACCATCGCGGCCGCGCCCAGGGCGGTGAGCGCGAGCGAGCGACATCCCGACGCGGTCACCCTCCGCTCGGCGCACACGAGCGCCCGTTTTCCGTAGGCCCCGCTCCCGCTTCCATCAGCTGGGCCGCGCGTTCGGCAGCCAGCGGCAGCTGCACGTTGTCGCCTGCGAGATCCAGGGCCGCGTCGTAGGAAGCGAGCGCGGTGTCGGCCGCTCCGAGTGCCGCCGCACGATCACCCGCGTCAGCGCGTGCGACGACGGCGGGCGCGGCGAGATCCGCCACGTCGGCACCCACGGCACGGCCGAGCGAGATCGCCTCCAGATAGTGGTGCGCGACGAGGTCGGGCCGGGCCGCTGTCGTCGAAGCGATCCACTCGGCAGCGAGCCGGTGCTTCTCCGCGCGGCGCGCACGCGGGATCTCGGCGTAGGCGAAGTCGCGCACGAGAGCGTGGCGGAAGGACAGCTCGATCTCTCCGGCCACGGACGAGATGCGCGCCCGCCGCAGGATGTCTCTGCGAGTGAGTGAGCGGACGACCTCGTCGGCGACCGGCGAACCAAGAGCCGTCACCCCGCCGCGCGAGAACACGTTCCCGACGCAGCTCGAAAATCGCTGCCAGGCGCTGTACGACTCGTCGCGGCTTGCGTGCTCGGCTTGCTCGGCAAAAAGTGGTGGCAGTCTGCGGTGGAGCCACTCGCGCTCTGCCTCGTCGACGGCGAGCGCCGCGACCGTCGTGCGCAGACGGTCTGCTGCGAGCTCCGGATCGTCGGTCTCGAGAATGCCGGCTTCGGCCCGTACGACGTCTGCGATCGGGTCGAAGGCGCGGCCGCCGTACGCGAGGGCGCGGCCCTGGCGCCACGTTGCGACGATGCCCGGCCGCGCGTCGAGCTCCCGGTAGCGCTCGAGGACAAGCCTGCTCTTGCCGATCCCCGGCGCACCGACGAGCGTCACGAGCTGCAGCGTGCGCTCGCGCGCCGCCCGGTCGGCCGCATCGACCAGCAAGCGCCGCTCGGCGTCGCGCCCGACGAGCGGCGCCGGCGCGCCCGGCGACGCGTCGATGCCCTGGCGCGCGCGTGCGCCTACGGCCTCCACGCCGGGACCGGCGCCGCCTTCCCTTTCGCGTCGACCGAAGGCGCCTCGCGATACTCAATCGACCTATCAGTCGCGCGCCGGGTCACCTCCCCGACGAGCACGCCGTTGATCGGTGCAGCCGACTGGAGACGCGCGGCGGTGTTGACAACGTCTCCTGTCACAATCGCCTCGCCCGCCTCCGGCCTTGCGCCGAGCGATACCAGCGCTTCGCCGGTGTCGACTGCGACGCGCACGTCGAGCGCCTCCTCTGCAAACGCGTCGCGAACGGCGAGCGCGGCGAGCGCGGCGCGCACGGCACGCACGGCACGCTTGGCGTCGTCCCCGTGCGCCGTCGGCGCGCCGAAGACCGCCATGACCGCGTCTCCGATGAACTTCTCCACCGTGCCGCCGAAGCGTTCGAGGTGCGCGCGTGCACGCGTGGTACGGGGCGAGGAGAGCCCGGACGTCCTCCGGGTCTGCGGCTTCGCTTCGCGCCGTGTGGCCGACGAGGTCGACGAAGACAACGCTCACGACCTTGCGCTCCTCGCGCGCCGGCGTCGCGTCGAGTTCTGCGCCGCAGTAGGCGGCAGAAACGCACACCCTCCGGCGCATTGCGGCCGCAGCTCGGGCAGACCCTCACCGGCCAAACGTAGTCGGTTCGTCGAGGCGGTTCCAGCGCAGCGAAAGCACGCCGTCCGCGTAGCCCGTCAGAGCCGCCATGGGAACCGCCGTTATCGCGCGTCTTCAAGTCGTCTCGGAGTGGGCGGCGGCACGTTTCGCTCGCCTGAGTTCTCGGTGCATTTGCAGTTGACGAAAGGAGGCAATTTCCAGGGCTTCTTCAATGCCCCTGACCGCCAATCGTGGTCGCCGAGCTCCCTTGCCCGCTCGCTCGAGCCCACGATGTCCGTGAACAACACCGTGGTCAAGACACTGTCCGGAACGGCCGGCGCCGCCTCTCCCGTTGCGAGCTGCTCGAGTTCGTGGGCGATGTCTGGGGATAGGAAGACACCCCAGTAATCTCGTCCGGAAACGCGCATCGCACGGCCGCCGGGAATCTCGCGGGCAACAGCACGGGATTCGTCGGCGGCGAGTGGGGTGTCGCGATAGAGAACGAGCGTCGGAACCCGCACCGCCGCATAGATGTCTCGAAGATTCGTCTCCGCGAACGCGCGGTTCAGCTCATAGCCCACCGCGGGCGATGCTCCTACACGAAGCCAGCTCCTGAACCAGCGGCGACCTTCTGATGTCCCCGCCAATGTCGGGCAGGTTACTTCCAAAAGTTCGTCGCAAAGCTCGCTCGTCCCCCACCGTTCACGGAGACTTGGCAATAAATCCAGCTCGCTTTCATTGGCACCTGGGAGAGCCGGATGGAATAGAGCGAGCGCCCTCGTCTGCTCCGGGTACGTTGCGGCAAATAGCGTCGCCATCGAGCAGCCCTCGTGAGAGCCGAAGATCACTGCCTGCTCTGATCCGACCGCGCTCATCACAGCATGCAGGTCTTCCATCCGGGTCTCGAGGGTGGGAAACGAGCCGCCACGATCGGACAGCCCCGTCCCGCGCTTGTCGAACAAGATCAACCGAAACGACTGAGCTAACCGCTCGTAAAAGGCCGCCAGTACCCCGACTCCCAGCCGTAGACGAGATTCGAGAAATAGTCAGGAACAAACACGAGATCGGGGCCAGTTGCCCCCACCACCTGATATCATCACCTACCGCCGCAGCAGCAACGTCCGGCGCAAGCACGATGGCGCAAGCGATCGGTACTCCCTGCGAAGCGGTGGTCAGGCGCGGCTCTGACAGCCGTTCAGGATTCGTGTGGGTTTCGATGCGCAGCATCGCGCTCGTCCAGGCACCGTACGACCGCTGTCACGAGGTGATCGCACGTCCCACCGGCCCGCCGCCGCAAGCCGTCCACGGATGGGAACGGCCGAGCGCCACCGTCTACGTTCGAGGCGACGCCGTCTTCGCCGCAGCGCTGCCGCCTCGGTTGGCTTCGTGGCGCTCGGAGCGCTCGCGTTCGCGCTCGTCGGAGGCGGTCGCGGTCGCACGATCGTCGCGCCCCCCGCGCTACACCACGTAGCGCGAACCCGCGCGATCGTCCTGCATCGGCACGGGCATCGTTCCTCACCGCAGGCCCGCGCGCTGGCCCGTCTGCTGCGACTCGGCCTGCCCGTCTATTGCGGCGGCAGCCACGGCCACCTCGTCGCGCTGACGTTCGACGACGGCCCCGGCCCGTACACGAGTCTTGCACTGCGCATCCTCCACCGCGCCCATGCCCGCGCGACCTTCTTCCTCGTCGGGAAGGAGCTCGCGTTCTTCCCCGGGATGCCGTTGCTCGAGGCGGAACTCGGCCCGTTGGGCGACCACACCTGGACGCACCCGCTGCTGACGCGCCTGCCCTCCCTGCGGATCCATTCGGAGCTGTCGCGAACCAAGCGCGCGATCGACGCCGTCGGGCACACGCACGTGCTGCTGTTCCGCCCACCGTACGGCGCACATGATCGCACTGTCGACGACGCCGCTAGGGCGCTCGGCCTCGTTCAGGTCCTCTGGAGCCTGGATACGCGTGACTCGGAAGGCGCGAGGTGGTCGCAGATCGCGGCCTCCGTCGCCGGACAGATTCGCGGAGGCGCGATCGTGTTGATGCACGAGAACCGCGGACAGTCGATCCGCGCGCTGAAGTACCGCATCCTCCCGATGCTACGCGCGCGTCATTTGAAGACAGTGACGGTGCCGGAGCTGCTCGCCGCCGACCCACCGAGCCTCGCGCAGCTGAGGCGCGGGTTGAACGGCTGTCTCGGAGGCGGACCTCCGCTCAGCCGAGCCGCTTAGCCTGCGCCTCCTTCAGGACGGTTCGGCCTCGAGATCGGTCTGTTCTCCCTGCACTTGCAGTTGACGAAAGGAGGCAATTTCCAGGGCCCGTTCAGGATTCGTGCGGGTTTCGATGCGCAGCATCGCGCTCGTCCAGGCACCGTACGACCGCTGTCACGAGGTGATCCACACGCAGCTCATTCAATCGGGCGTCTGCCGCCACCGCTACGCGTGACCTCGCGGACACCGCCACGCAAAGACGTTCGAGCGGAGGTAGAGCGCCAGCGAGCCGGCTCGGCGGGACGACGTCTTACGACGCTTTGATCCCGGGTTGATCTCGGTCGTACGCTTGCCGACGACGGTGTGGCTGCAAATGTCAACCGCCGTCGCAGTCACCGGGTTCGAGGTCGCGGGCGCCGGTCAATCGTTGCCCGCGACCGAGAGGACGCGCGTTCTGTACGAGCGATATGGGCGCCGGATCTTCGTGTTCTGCTACGGGCGCCTGCGCAACCGCAGCGACGCGGAGGATGCGAGCCAGCGGACGTTCCTGAACGCACATCGTGCGCTCCAGGCGGGTATCCGCCCGTCTTGCGAGGGGGCATGGCTGTACGCGATCGCAGGCAACGTGTGCCTCGGCATCCACCGCGAGTCGACCCGTCGTCCTCGAGTCGTCGCCGCGACGACCGACGAGCTGGTCGGAGAGGCGCCCGGGCGGACGGACGACCGCGACCGACTCTTCGACGTCGCGGGTGCGTTGCGCACGCTCCCCGACCGGCAGCGCCGCGCACTGCTCCTTCGCGAGTGGCAGGGACTGAGCTACCGCGAGATCGCCGACGAGTTGGGAGTGTCCCAGGCGGCGGTGGAGACGCTGCTCTTCCGCGCCCGCCGGTCACTCGCAGCCTCCCTGGACACTCCCTCGCGCAGGTGACCGAGTTGAAGGACAGGGCGTCTTCAATGCCCCCGACAAGAATCGAACTTGTGCACTGGGTTTAGCAATGCGTTCGTCCCACGCATTCTCATGTGTTCTAGCGTGCTCTCAGTTCACGGAGATGCTGCTACATGCCCTCTGAATTCGGGAGTGCGCTACACGGCTTGCTCCATGCGGTAACGGGGTTGTAGTCGTCAACTCGTAAGTAGCTACTGCCGGTGATCATCACCTACCGCCGCAGTAGCAACGTCAGGGGTGAGCCCACGCCGGCCATTTCGCGTCCTACGTGTTCGCGATCGGATTCATCGGCTCCGGCATGCTCGCGATTCCCGTTCTCG